>NZ_JBEPFC010000150.1:0-17599 GCF_040301705.1 Streptomyces sp. NPDC000151
GCTGGAACCGACGGGCCACCGCCACGGTCGCGGTGCTCGCGGCGCTGATGTGGGGGGCCGGGGCCGCCGTCCTCGCGGCGGCCGCGGGCGGCGCGCTCGGCACCGCCGCGCTCCGGCACGTCGGCCCGAGCTGGTGGCTCACGGGCGCGGCGGCGGCCGGCTGGACGGCGGCCGTCGCCGTACCGGGCGCACTCGCCCTGCGCGAATGGCACCTGTGGCGCACGCTCGGCCGCTCGTCGCCGAGGAAGCTCCGCTCCTAGCCCCCGTGGTGCTGCTTACTTCTGCTTACTCACTCCTGCACGCTCAGGATCGGCCGCAGCTGCTCGGGGAGGAGGTCCTCGCAGGAGTGCCGGGCCGACTGGGTGAGGGCGTCGTTGACGCAGGTGTAGTAGTCCTTGTACACGAGCTGGAACGTGAAGCCGGCGGCCACGATGCACAGCGCCAGGCACGCCGTGACCAGCCCGCTCAGCGCCGCGGTGGTCTGCGGCCGGCTGCTGCCCTGGGCCGCGGGCGCGCCCGTGTTGCCGGCGGTCGCGTGCGGCGGGCCCGCCGTCGGCGTGACGTCGTCGTGCGACGGCCCGCCGCTCCCGATGTCCGCCGCCGTGGCCTTGGCGCCCTCCGGCTTGCCCTGGCCCGGCTTGCCCGCGCGCGGCTTGGCGCGCAGCGCGCTGATGCCCCAGTACAGCGCCAGCGCGCCGAGCAGCAGGGCGATCTCCGGGAGGCTGAAGAGGGAGAAGAAGAACGCCCACATGCCCGACAGGAGGGCGTAGCGCGCCCGCCGCTGGGCCGGGTCGGTCGGGTCCCAGCGCAGCCCGGTCTGGCCGGGGCCGCCGGAGCCGCCCTGGCCTTCCGGGCCGCCGCGTCCGGGGCGGCTGCCGAATCCGCCGCCCTGGCGCCCGGGCTGCTGGCTGCTCCACTGGTTGCCCCAGGCGTGCCGGCCGTCGTGCTCGCCGGAGGAGCCCGAGGAGCTCTCGGAGCCGTCCTTGGAGTCCCCGGACCCGGAGGACCCGGAGTCCCCGGAGTCCTCGGGATGTCCCGAGTGCGCGTGGCGGGGGCGCCATTCGCGGTCGGGCGTCCCGGCCGGCGGCGCGGCGAAGGGGTTGTCCCGGTCCCGGTCACGGCCGTCCGTGCCGCCGCCCGCCGCACCTCGGTCGCTTCCTGGAGTGCCCTCCGAGGAGGACGACGGCTTGCGCTCGCGCGGCAGCAGCACCGCCGCCCCAGGGGCGGTGGCGGGCTGGGGGCACCTCCCAGCGGTAGCTGGGGGAGGGAGAACGAGGGCCGCCCGGCGGCGTCGGTCCGTCATCTGAGGTGCGTCTTCCCCTTGTCTCGTCCGTTCGCCGGGCCGTCCGTCCGGCGGCGGGTTCAGCTCGAATCACACGCGGTCAGCAGAGATCACATGTGGTCTTACGCCCGACGCTACCTGTCGCGTCCGCCCCCGTCCCGTGGGGGCCGCGCGGAGTGCCGGTATCGTTGCTGACGGTCGGCGCCTTCGTAGGGTTCCCCGGATTTCCGGTACCCATGGCCTTGTACGACCACACAAAGCTCGCGAGACCGAGAAAGAACCGCCGTGGCTTCCTCCCCACTCACCGTCCCGCCACCTGCCCGACCCGGCCGCCCGGCCCGGATCGTCGCGCTGGTGTCCGGTTCCGGCACCAATCTCCAGGCGCTGCTGGACGCCATCGCCGAGCAGGGCGCGGACGCGTACGGCGCCGAGATCGTGGCCGTCGGCGCCGACCGGGAGGCCATCGCCGGCCTGGAGCGCGCCGAGCGCGCCGGGCTGCCGGTCTTCGTCTGCCGGGTCAAGGACCACGCCGACCGCGCTGCGTGGGACCTGGCGCTCACCGAGGCGACCGCCGCGTACGAGCCGGACCTCGTCGTCTCGGCGGGCTTCATGAAGATCCTGGGCAAGGAGTTCCTGGCCCGGTACGGCGGCCGCGTGGTGAACACCCACCCCGCGCTGCTGCCCAGCTTTCCCGGTGCCCACGGCGTCCGCGACGCGCTCGCGTACGGCGCGAAGGTCACCGGTTGCACCGTCCACTTCGTCGACGACGGCGTCGACACCGGTCCGGTCATCGCCCAGGGCGTGGTCGAGGTCCGGGACGAGGACGACGAATCCGCGCTGCACGAGCGGATCAAGGAAGTCGAGCGTTCGCTGCTCGTCGATGTCGTGGGGCGTCTGGCCCGTAACGGCTACCGCACTGAGGGACGAAAGGTAGTTATCCCGTGACCGAGACCGCCGAAGGTACCAAGCGGCCCATCCGCCGCGCGCTGGTCAGCGTCTACGACAAGACCGGGCTGGAAGAGCTGGCGAAGGGGCTGCACGCGGCGGGCGTCCAGCTCGTGTCCACCGGCTCCACCGCGGGGAAGATCGCGGCGGCCGGCGTCCCCGTGACCAAGGTCGAGGAGCTGACCGGCTTCCCCGAGTGCCTTGACGGGCGCGTGAAGACGCTGCACCCGAAGGTGCACGCGGGCATCCTCGCCGACCTGCGCCTGCCGGACCACCAGCAGCAGCTCGCCGACCTGGGCGTCGAGCCGTTCGACCTGGTGATCGTGAACCTCTACCCGTTCGCCGCGACCGTCGCCTCCGGCGCGACCCCGGACGAGTGCGTCGAGCAGATCGACATCGGCGGCCCGTCGATGGTCCGCGCCGCCGCCAAGAACCACCCGTCGGTGGCCGTCGTCGTGAACCCGCGGCGTTACGAGGACGTGCTCGCCGCCGCCTCCGAGGGCGGCTTCGACCTCCTCACCCGTAAGCGGCTGGCCGCCGAGGCGTTCCAGCACACCGCCGCGTACGACGTGGCCGTCGCCTCCTGGTTCGCCGACGACTACGCCGCCGCGGACGACAGCGGCTTCCCGTCCTTCACCGGCGCCACGTACGCGCGCAAGAACGTCCTGCGGTACGGCGAGAACCCGCACCAGGGCGCCGCGCTGTACGTGGACGGCAAGGGCGGCCTCGCCGACGCCGAGCAGCTGCACGGCAAGGAGATGTCGTACAACAACTACACGGACACGGACGCCGCGCGCCGTGCCGCGTACGACCACGCCGAGCCCTGCGTCGCGATCATCAAGCACGCCAACCCCTGCGGCATCGCGATCGGCGCGGACGTCGCCGAGGCGCACCGCCGCGCCCACGAGTGCGACCCGCTGTCCGCCTTCGGCGGCGTGATCGCGGTCAACCGCCCGGTCAGCAAGGCGATGGCCGAGCAGGTCGCGGAGATCTTCACCGAGGTCATCGTCGCGCCGGACTACGAGGACGGTGCGCTGGAGGCCCTCACCAAGAAGAAGAACATCCGCGTGCTGCGCGCCCCCGAGGCCCCGGCCAACCCCGTCGAGGTCAAGGCCATCGACGGCGGCGCGCTGCTCCAGGTCACCGACCGCCTGCAGGCCGACGGCGACGACCCGGCCAACTGGACGCTCGCCACCGGCGAGGCGCTCTCCGCCGACGAGCTGGCCGAGCTGGCCTTCGCCTGGCGCGCCTCCCGCGCCGTGAAGTCCAACGCGATCCTGCTCGCCAAGGGCGGCGCGACGGTCGGCGTCGGCATGGGCCAGGTCAACCGCGTCGACTCCGCGAAGCTCGCGGTGCAGCGCGCGGGCGAGGAGCGGGCGCGCGGTGCGTACGCCGCCTCCGACGCGTTCTTCCCCTTCCCCGACGGCCTGGAGGTCCTCACCGAGGCCGGCGTGAAGGCCGTCGCCCAGCCGGGCGGCTCGGTCCGCGACGAGCAGGTCATCGAGGCCGCCAAGAAGGCCGGCGTCACGATGTACTTCACGGGCACGCGCCACTTCTTCCACTGAGCCACGCGCTCGCCCGAACGGCGAAGGCCCCCACTCGCACACCGCGAGCGGGGGCCTTCGCCGTACGGGGCGCCCCGCGACGGGGGCGCCTCCGGGTTACTTCTTGATCACCACGGTGCCGGCGGCACGGTCGTGCCAGCCCTGCAGCTTCCCGGTGTTGTCGAAGAACGGCGACAGGTAGGTCAGCAGCATGCCGATGTAGCAGATGAAGGCACCGACCATCGGAATGATGTAGCGGATGAAGCCCGCGCCGACGCCGGGGGCGCCGCCGGTGGACTCCTTGACGACGCGCAGGCCGAGCGCCATCTTGCCGAAGGTGGCGCCCTTGATGCCGATCATCAGCCACTCGTAGAGCAGCATGAAGAGGGCGAAGATGCCCAGGAAGCCGAACATGACGGCGACACCACTGCTGGCCTGAGCGGCCGCCTGGTTCATGCAGGCGTCGTAACCCGGGTCCATGTAGCTGCCGCAGTCGTCGGCGGCGTTGCCGGCGATGCCGATGACGCTGCCCAGACCCGCGATCATGGCGATCGTCATGATCACACCGATGATCACGCCGTCCAGCAGCCGCGCCAGGAAGCGCTGGCCCATCGTCGCGAGCAGCACCGGCCCGCTGACGAGGTTGATGTAGCCGTTGTTGGCCTGGACGGCGCTGCCGGCGGGCTGCTGGCCGTACGCGGCCTGCTGGCCGTAAGGCTGCTGCGGCGGGACGCCCGGGGCCTGCTGCGGGTAGCCGTAGCCCTGCTGCGGGGGGACGCCCTGGGGGGCCTGCTGGGGGTAGCCGTAGCCGGGCTGGCCCTGCGGGGGCTGGGGCGGCTGCTGGCCGTAGGGGTTGTTCGGGTCGCCGGCGGGCGGCGGAGGGTAGCTCACGTAAGGCTTCCTTCGGGCGGGGACGTGGCGGGCCGACGGTTACTACGGGAAGTCACCGGACCGCCCCCGCGGCGCGCCGCGTGAGCTGTGAAGAGTGCTTGGTGTTCTCCCCCGAGCGTGCCGCCGTCGCATTCGGCCCCTCCTGCGAATGCGGCACGTGTCGCAACATCGTGAAGTCCGGATAAAGACTTTGTCCAGCGGAGGAGGGACCCTAGTCCCCAGGTGATCCCGATATGTGCTGTTCCTGTTACCGAGATTGGACAGCTCTGTCGTCCGTTTGCGACAACCACCGTGCCTCTACGCGCGTCGACCCTCGAGCCCGGCCCTGATTGGTACGCCGGCACCGTCATCCGGGAGGATAGGAGGCATGAGCGCCCAGATTCTCGATGGCAAGGCCACCGCCGCCGCGATCAAGTCCGACCTGTCCGCCCGCGTCGCGACGCTGAAGGCGAAGGGTGTCCAGCCGGGTCTGGGCACCATCCTGGTCGGCGAGGACCCCGGCAGCCAGAAGTACGTCGCGGGCAAGCACCGCGACTGCGCCGAGATCGGCGTCTCCTCCATCCAGCGCGAGCTGCCGGCCACCGCGACCCAGGAGGAGATCGAGGCGGCCGTCCGCGAGCTGAACGAGGACCCGGCCTGCACCGGCTACATCGTCCAGCTGCCGCTGCCCAAGGGCATCAACGAGAACCGCGTCCTGGAGCTGATCGACCCGGCCAAGGACGCCGACGGCCTGCACCCGACCAACCTCGGCCGCCTGGTGCTCAACGAGGCGGCCCCGCTGCCCTGCACCCCGAACGGCATCCTGCGGCTGCTGCGCCAGTACGGCGTCGAGATCAAGGGCGCCGAGGTCGTCGTGGTCGGCCGCGGCGTGACCATCGGCCGCTCGATGCCGCTGCTGCTCACCCGCAAGTCCGAGAACGCCACGGTGACCCAGTGCCACACCGGCACCCGGGACCTCGCCAAGCACCTCAAGGAAGCCGACATCATCGTCGCGGCGGCCGGTTCGCCGCACCTGATCAAGCCGGAGTACGTCAAGGAGGGCGCGGCCGTACTGGACGTCGGCGTCAGCCGGGACGAGAACGGCAAGATCGTCGGCGATGTGCACCCGGGCGTGCGCGAGGTGGCCGGCTGGGTCGCCCCCAACCCCGGTGGCGTCGGCCCCATGACCCGCGCCATGCTGCTGGTCAACGTGGTCGAGGCCGCCGAGCGCGCGGCCGGCTGAGCCGCGGCGGGCGACGACCGTACGGACGACAGAAGGGCAGCCAGCGCATGAACGCCGGAGCGCACTCGGACGGGGTGTCCAGGCCGCAGCGCCTCACGCGGCGCTTTCCGCTGATCACGAAGGACACCGCGCGCCCGCAGGGCGGCGGACGCGCCGCGCCCGGTGACGCGCCGGCGCCGGTTCGGCAGTGGCCGCTGCTCACGGTGATCGGCGGCGTCGCGCTCGGGCTGCTGGTCCTCGCCTTCGACGCCTTCCGGGCGGGGACCCTGCTGATCGGGCTGGCGCTGCTGGCCGGGGCCGTACTGCGGCGCGTCCTGCCGTCCGTCGGCATGCTCGCCGTACGGTCGCGCTTCACGGACATGGCGACGTACGGCGTGCTCGGCTTCGTGATCCTGATGCTGGCGCTCATGATCCAGCCCGACCCCTGGCTGTCGCTGCCCTTCCTGGACGACATCGTCCACTTCACGGTCCGTTAGCCACGTCGCTCGGCCCTGCACGTACGCGGGCGGCCTCGTACGCGGGCGGTCTCCTGAGAGTCCCGGGCCTCGCTTGAGAGTCCAGGACTCCGCTCGCGTAAGGGAAGTGAGGGTTCCGCACGTGTCCCGCGTGCGGAGGCGCGTGTCCAAAGCGTGAACGCTTCCATGCGCCTCCTCCACGGGAACTGGCATCCTGACTGAGGGCATCCCAACGGATAGCCGCAGCAGTTCGGGGGGATAGGGGGAGGCAATGCCTCGCTGGAGGGCGCTACCGGAGGAACTCGATCCGCAGGTGCGGGAGTTCGCCGGTCAGTTACGCAGGCAGGTGGAGCGCAGCGGGCTGAGCATATCGGCCGTCGCGGACCGCACGGGTTACAGCAAGACGTCCTGGGAGCGGTATCTCAACGGCCGGCTGCTGCCGCCGCAGCGCGCGGTGGTGGCGCTGGCCGAGGTGACGGGCGCGCACACCGGCCATCTCACGACCATGTGGGAGCTGGCCGAACGGGCCTGGAGCCGTTCGGAGATGCGGCACGACGTCACGATGGAGGCGATCCGCGTGGCCCAGGCGCGGGCCGCGCTGGGCGAGTTCGGCCCGGCGCCGGACGAACCGAAGGGGGGCCTGGGGAAACGGTCGGTGGCCGCGGCGCCGGTTTCCGAGGTGCCGGTTACGGAGGCCTCGGTTCCGGAGGCGTCGGCTCCGGGGGCGTCGGTCCCCGCAGCGCCGGAAGCACCGGCCCCCGGGGCGCCGGCGCTCGCAGACCATGAAGTACCCGAAGCGCTCGCCGCCCCCGAAGCGCCCGCCGCGCCGAGAGTGCCGCACCAGCGCGGCGGCCCGTCGGCCGCTGCCCCGCCCTCGGACGGCACCTACTCGGCCCTGGGCGCGCACCCCGCGCCCTCCATGCCGCCGACGGCCGCTCCGCCCGTACCACCGCCCGTACAACCGTCCGTACCGCCGCCCCTGTCACCGTCCGACGTGCCGCACGCCGGGCCCGACCCGGAGCGTCGCCGGCGCATCACGATGTTCGTGACCGGCGTCGTCGGGGCGCTGCTGCTGATCGCGGCTGCCGTGCTGCTGCTCGGCGGCGGGGACGGCGGGCAGCGGGCGAAGCCCGCGCCCGCGCCCACGAAGTCGCAGGCGCCCGCCCTGCCGGCCGGCGTGAAGTGCAGCGGCGCCGGCTGCACGGGCAAGGACCCCGAGGAGATGGGCTGCGGGGGCAAGCACGCCACGACCCCGTCCCGGGGCGTGATGGGCGGCGCGGTGATCGAGGTCCGGTACAGCAAGGTCTGCGGCGCCGCCTGGGCCCGGGTCACGGGCGCCGCGCAGGGCGATCGCGCCACCGTCACCTCCGGCGGGCGTACGGAGCAGGCGAAGGCGGGCCGGGACGGCGCGGCGTACACCGCGATGGTGCGGGTCAGCGGCGCTCCGGAGAAGGTCAGGGCGTGCGGCACGACGAACGCGGGCTATCAGAGCTGCACCGAACCGGAAGCCGCGCCGGCCACCGGATCGGCCCCGGCCACCGGGCCCTGACCGGGCTCTGACCGCGCCCGGCGCGGTCCGCTCCGGTCCATTCGGGGGGTACGCGGAACCGGGGGGCATGACCCGGCCGGAACGGGGCAGGCGACCGGTCGACCCCCCCACGGGTGTGGCACCACCCGGCGGCCGCTCGCGCTCCCCTCCTTGTCGCGGGCGGCCGCTCTCCGTCCGCCGGGGGCCAGCCGCGCGCCTTCGGGCGGGTGGCGGCTGACCTGCGGCGTGACGGCCGGTGAGGAGTCACACACCGGCCTGTCACCGGTGGCACGCCGCCGTCCGATAGCCTGACGCCGGGTCTCTTGATACCGAGATACATCAAGGGGCTCCGTATACATGGGCAGGGACACCCACCGCCCACCGCATCCATGGTGGCTCTGGGGCTCGCCCCCAGAAAAAAACACGCCGCAGGAGATCGCCATGACCCGCACTCCCGTCAATGTCACCATCACCGGCGCCGCCGGCCAGATCGGCTACGCACTCCTCTTCCGCATCGCTTCCGGCCACCTCCTCGGTGCCGACGTGCCGGTCAAGCTGCGCCTTCTGGAGATCCCGCAGGGCCTGAAGGCCGCCGAGGGCACCGCGATGGAGCTCGACGACTGTGCCTTCCCGCTGCTCCAGGGCATCGAGATCACCGACGACCCGAACGTCGCCTTCGACGGCGCGAACGTCGCCCTGCTGGTCGGCGCCCGCCCCCGTACCAAGGGCATGGAGCGCGGTGACCTGCTGGAGGCCAACGGCGGCATCTTCAAGCCGCAGGGCAAGGCCATCAACGACCACGCGGCGGACGACATCAAGGTCCTGGTCGTCGGCAACCCGGCCAACACCAACGCGCTGATCGCCCAGGCCGCCGCCCCGGACGTACCGGCCGAGCGCTTCACCGCGATGACCCGCCTGGACCACAACCGTGCGCTCTCGCAGCTCTCGAAGAAGACCGGCGTGCCGGTCTCCGAGATCCGCAAGCTCACGATCTGGGGCAACCACTCCGCCACCCAGTACCCGGACATCTTCCACGCCGAGGTGGCCGGCAAGAACGCCGCCGAGGTCGTCAACGACGAGCAGTGGCTGGCCGACGACTTCATCCCGACCGTCGCCAAGCGCGGTGCGGCGATCATCGAGGCCCGTGGCGCCTCCTCGGCCGCCTCGGCCGCGAACGCCGCCATCGACCACGTCCACACCTGGGTGAACGGCACCGCCGCCGGCGACTGGACCTCGATGGGCATCCCGTCGGACGGCTCCTACGGCGTCCCGGAGGGCATCATCTCCTCCTTCCCGGTCACCACCAAGGACGGCAAGTACGAGATCGTCCAGGGCCTGGAGATCAGCGACTTCTCGCGGACCCGCATCGACGCCTCGGTGCAGGAGCTCGTCGAGGAGCGCGACGCGGTCCGCGGCCTGGGCCTGATCTGATCTGATCTGATCCCTCAAGGCAACAGGGAGCCCGTACGGCTCACCCTCTCGGGTGAGCCGTACGGGCTCTTCCGTCGGGACGTGGCTGCTGCCGGCGCCGCGCCAGCTCCCGTACCGACGACGAGCGCTCCACGCGCAGCGAGTGGACCCGGGCCGCGTCCAGGCCGGAGCGCAGCCGGGCCGCGGAGCTCGTCGGCATACGGCCCGAACGCGCGGTGTCACCCTGCAGCTGGGAACGCAAGGCGCTGACCCGTGCCGTGTGGCCGTTCAGTTGACCGGGCGTCATGTGGGACACGGGCGCGTGGGTGGCGGCCAGCACGGTGGCGGGGTGCGTGGGAAGAGGCGCGGCACCGCTGCCCTTGCTGCGCGCGGGGTCGATACCGACCGAGCGGAGCGCCGCGGCCTCGGCCCGCCGCCGGTCACCGGTGATTGGCCGTTGCCGCGTACTCGCCCGCGAGGAGGACTGGTACCGCCTCTCCGCCGGTGTCATACGAGTGCGCCAGGTGACCGTCCCCGAATACTCGTTCACGTAAATGTCGACCTTGGCGCGCAGGGACCGCTCACGTGGAGACCGCTCGCGCGCTGCCGCTGCCCGCTCCCGCTCCCTCCGGTCGCGTTCCTGGTGTCCGAGTCGCCTGCCGGCCGTCCGGTCGTCCTCGGGCCGGTATCCGTACGAAGCCATGAGACCCCTCCTCCGTGGGCGTGAGCCGTGCGCGTCGACGGCCTACGCGGGCGACTGCCCCTGAGCGGTGGCGCGGTCGGCGAGGCGCGCCATCCTCTTCCGGGCCGCTTCGATCTTGTCCCCGTCGGCTGCGGCCGGACCGCCGGGACGAGCGAGCTCAAGCCATAGAGCGATCAGCTGCTGGCCGTAGGCCAACCCCTGCTGCGGGTCCGTGATGGACAGCCACACCTTGGCCGCGCGCATGAAAGTGTCGTAAGCGGTGGGGTCGTCCTGCCGCCGGCGGTACTCGAAAACGTCGAGATAGATGGCCACTGCCTTCACGGTGTCGTGGGCCAGGTACGCGATATGGGCGAAGAGCTCCTGAAGATGGAGCACGTAGGGGTGGCCGACGCCGAACTCCTGGGCTGTGGCGTTGAGCGCGCTCTGGGCCGTGGACGCGGCGAACTCCAGATGCCCCAGCCGGACGGCGTCATTGATCCGGGCAACGGCGTCCGCGAGGGCGGGCGGGATCGTGAGGGGAGCGGCGGCTCCACCGGAGGCGGGCCGGGGCTCGGCGACCGGGGCGGGGGCCGACGGCGGCGTGGTCTGCCGCACTGCCGGTGCCGCGACCTGTTCCGGCTCCCCGGCGAAGTGGCTGGAGCCGTCGGTCTGCACCTCGATCGGGGTGAGATAACCACTGCGAGCGTCGTGTACCGAGGCGCGTACGGGGTGCCCGGTGGCCATGGCCAGCCGGTACAGGTAGTTCAGCACCGCATCGTGGAGCGCTTCGCCCCCGGTGGGGGACACGGGCATACCGCCGACCGTGCAGTCACCGTTCTCGGTGATCAACACCTCGAACGGAGTTGGTGCCGGCTGCTGATCCCGATCAGCAGCCGGTTTCCGTTCACTACGGCGGAACTTAGGCATATCGCACTCACTCAGGGTCTCGCTGTGGACGTGATCTGCCGTTTTCCCCGCTGCTCAGGAGCAGGGGGCAGAGGGCACCTGCTCAGTCACGGTGGCCACGGACAGCAATGGGCTTCATGGCCGGTGCTCAGCAGTTCATCAGTGGCCCCGGCCACGACCGGTGTTGTTGTTCTGCTGGGGCAGCTGCCGGGGGCGCGTGGAGTTCTGCTGCGCGGCCGGTCCCTGCGTCGCAGTATTTCCCGTGTTCTGGGTGTTCCCGCGGACGGAGCGCTGACGCGCCGCGCCGGCGGCCGGGTTGACCGTCTGCCCGGGCCGGCCGGCGGCCGTGGTCTTGGCTCCCCCCTTCAGCTCCGCGAGTTGCGCGACGGACATGTTCTGTTGTGCGGGACGGTTCTGCTGGACGGACTGGTTCTGTGCCGCGTTCGGCACCGGCTCACCGGCCCGCTCGCGCACGGCGACGAGGTGCCGCTCCTCGACGGTCCCCAGCAGCTCGGCCCGCGCGAAGGGCTTTGCCAACTGTTCGTGACCGACCGGCATTTCGATCGGCAGTTTCTCGCCGTTGACTTCCCGGCACGTCTGGTACCGGTCGTTCATCAGCTGGTTGGCCGCGTCGACGTACGGTGGCGCGTTCTCCATGCCGAACTCCTCCTCGAGCGCACCCGACCTGGCGAGTTCGAAGAGCTTGTGGTTGGCCATCTTCACATCGAAGCTGTCCGGGGTGTGCAGTTGCAGTTCGATGCGCTGACCGGTCTCGCGGTCTTCCCACGCGCTGTTGATGCCTTTGTAGACGGGGTCGGTCCAGGTGTTCTGCACCTTGATCTCGTCAAATCCGCGAGCTCGCAGCTCGTTGAAGGCTGCTTGCACGCCGTGGGTGTAGGACTGAGCCTCGAATAGCAGGGTGTACCGATTCAGGTCCTTCATGTCGGCGAGGACCTGAGCCGCGCTACACGTGGGATCTTGGCGCAGTTCACGAGCGACTTTGCCGCGCAGCGATTCCAGCGTCTTCAGGGAGAAGTCAATTTCGACTACTCCCTCGGAAATATTGTCTCCGGGAAGCTGACTGCCCTGCTCGGTCGTCCGGTCACGGATGTCTCGCATCATTGCGTCGAACGCGGGCCGTACTGCCTCGGCCCGCTGCCACGCCGCTTGGACCAAGGCGTCTTCCTCGGCGGTCAGCGTCAGATGGGATTCGCCCTTCTCCGCACTGCCTCGCCAGCCAATCTGCTCGCTCACAGTGCTGTCGCGCCCGACACGCCGAGGACCCTCTGGATGATGCGCTCCGCCTCATCCGGGGTGATGGGGACCAGGTGCGGGGGGTCGTGCGGCCCCGCGCTGTGGAAGTCGAAGATGGACGTGGTGCGAGCCCACATCTTGTCCCGGCCGAAGGCCTCGTCGCGGCCGCTTTCCGGACTGTACTTCCGGCGTACGACACCACCGGCCTGCTCACCGGGACGAGGCTCGTTCCGGTAGAGAGCCCAGTGCAAACTCCAACGGGACCGGTCCTGCTTCAGCTCGTCAGCCCTTTCGGGCGTGACGGGCGTGAGTGTCTCCGGGGCGGGTCCTTCCTTGATGCGCTGGTCGGGCCCGACAGGGTGCCAATCCCAGTCCCACAGCGACAAGTATTCCCAGTTACCGGTCCCCGCAGAACGCCGCCAAAGCCCTTCGACGGTTCGGCGGACCTGCTTGTCCTCGGTGGCCTTGATGAAGTACTCGTACTCTGCCGTCATTTCCTTCTCCAGCGTCTGAGTGAAGTGAAGGCGAGGCGGCCTGTGCCTCGCGCGGGAGCCTCAATCCTGCCCCGACGACGACGGCGGGGCACTGGGAACGGCCGCCGCCGGGACCGCGTCGACGCGGCTGACCTGCCAGTCGCCCTTCGCGTCGGATCGGACGAGCGTGACGAACGCCTGCACCCGCGGGCCCACTCCCCGCCACTCGTCGCGGCCGGTGGCCGTGCCGCTGACGGAGATCTGCCGGTGGGCCTTGGTGGACGTGTCGGCCGGGGCGTCGCCGTCCACCTCGAGGTGGAGCTTCACCTTGGTCCACGCCTTGTGCTTCGCCCAGGTGTTCCACTCATTGCCGGCGCCGGCCGCGGGGTGGTAGCCGCGCTCCTCCTTGGCCTTCTTGCCGGTGAGGTACGGAACGGCCCGCAGGATCGCGTCGTGGGGGCTCATGTCGTACTTCGTGTCGTAGCTGTAGGCCACGAGCGCCCACGCCTTGGCCACGGCGGTGGCGTCGCGACGGTCCGGCTTCGGCTCTTCGGGCACGTGCGCGTCGGGACCGAGCGGTTTCGCCGAGGGCAGCGGGGCCTTCTCGGCGAACGAGGGCTGAGTCGGTTTGGCCTTCGGCTCGGGCCGGTCCAGACCGGGAAGGCCACAGCCCGCGAGCACGCACAGGCTCGCGGCGACCGCCGTGGCCAGACCTGCTCGTCGTGCGCCGGCCGGCGTCATGATTGCCACCGCGAACCCCCCGCTTCCCGCCGTCATTTCTTCCCGATCCCGAGCCATGGGGCCGGGTCCACGTACTGACCGTCCACCTGCACCTCGAAGTGGCAGTGTGCACCGGTGGAGAAGCCCGTGGAACCCACCGCCCCCACCTGGTCGCCGGTCTTGACCTCCTGCCCCACATGGACGTTGATCGCCGACATGTGGTTGTACGTCGTGGACACCTTCTTGCCGTCCATCGTGCCGTGCGAGACCACCACGCGGTTGCCGTAACCCGTCGACCAGCCCGCGAAGGTCACCTTGCCCGCCAGCGCGGCCCGCATCGGGGTGCCCATCGGAGCCCCGAAGTCGATGCCGGTGTGGAGCTTGCGGACGTGCAGCGTCGGATGCATGCGCATGCCGTAGGGCGAGGTCACCGGCGGATTGCCGCCTACCGGCATGGCCATCTTCTGGCCTGCGGGAATCGTGACGCCGCCGCCCTGGGCCTGTTCGTACTTGGCGATCAGCGACTTGATCCGCGCCACATACGCGGTCGTCTCGTCGTACGGCGGCATGCCGTTGTATTTCTGGACCGCGCCGGGGCCCGCGTTGTACGCGGCGAGCGCCAGATCGAGGACGTTACCGCTCTTCGCATACGGTTTGATCTGCCGGGCGAGTGCGCAATCGTAACGGCCCTGAGCCATGATGGCGTCGCCCGCGTCGTACGGAGATATCGTGCCGCTGTTGTCGTCGTCCCGGCCCCAGGTTTTCCATGTGCCGGGCATGAACTGCGACAGCCCTTCGGCGCCGACCGGAGACACGGCTTTCGGGTTCCAGCCCGATTCCGCCTCGATCTGCGCGGCGATGACCGCCGGTCCGATTTCCGCACACTGCGCACCGGATTTCAGTACCCAGGGCACGTATTCCGCGGGGACCTGCTTGCTGTTGAGTCCGCCGGTGCCGGTGGAGGGCGGGTCCGGGTCGTCTCCGTCGCCACCTGTAACGCCCATGAAAAGGACAACAGGTGCCAAAACCACGGCCACCGCGCCCCCGACTATCCATGCGGCAGCACCGCCCCCACCCCGTGACATGCGATCCCCCATGCGCTTGCAGATGTCTGGGTAGCGCGTACCTTATCGCGGCTGGCATCATGTGCCGCACAGGTATCGACTGAACCATCGTCATCCTGTTACGCAATGCTGGCGCGTGGCCATGTGACTTCTTGTGAGTTCTTGGGCGGGCCCGGCGAATTGATGGTTACGGGGGAGAGAAGATCAGTGCGGGGGAGTGTGGCGGAGACGCCCTTTGGACCCGAAATCTGGGTCCGGGGGCCGGTGGTGACGGAAAGCGGATTGCCGCCTTCCGATTCTCGTGCGGAACCCCAACAGCGTTCCGCGCCACAGCAGTTTTCCTGGGTGAATGTCCACGGCGGTGCGGGCGCATCGACCCTTTCGGGGCTGCTCGGCGGTGCTGACGTAGGGCAGCGCTGGCCGGACCTCGCACGCGGTGAGCCGCCCGTCCTGCTGCTCGTGGCGCGTACGCACGCGGCCGGACTGCGGGGCGTATCCCAGACGTTGGACATCTTCCGCCGCGGTGAGCAGCCGGCCGGTCTGCAGATCGCCGCCGTGGTGCTCGTCGCCGACGCCCCCGGCCGCCTGCCGCGAGAGCTCAACCAGCGGATAAAGATCCTCGGTTCGGCGGTCGCCGTGCACCGGGTGCCCTGGATCGCGGCCTGGCGGACGGGCGCAAAGCTCGATGGCTCGATTCCCCGGGAACTGCTGGCGCTGGCGCGCCTCGTCGGTCACCCCGTCCAGTGATGTGGAGCAAAAGTGAACGCATTTTTGTTGGCGGGGCCGCCCTCGAACGTGACGACACCGCTGAATGAAGCCATGGGCTACGTCGCCTGGGTGGCCACGGCGGCGGGGGTCATGGGAATACTGATCGTCGGGGCCAGGATGGCGCTTTCGCTGCGCCAGGGTGAAGGCCAGGAGCACATCGTCCAGCTCGGCACCGTGCTGGCCGCCTGTGTCATCGCGGCCACCGCCGGGCCCCTCGTGAACTTCATTCTCTAGCAGGCCTAAGCCGGGACTCGCAGAAGTCGTCGGCCTCGCCGGTGAGTTCGATCACCGCGCGGACAAGAATTCCCACTCGCTTGTGATATCGAGCCGGACCGGCCGTAGCGAGTGGTCCATAAACGAACAAGGAGAATGCCATGAAGATGGCAGACGTATATCGCTACCTGGCCGACGGTGGTGTGCCCCAGCCGACGAAGAACGCCCCGGACGCACTCACCAACAAGGTGGACACGGTGCTCGGCATCGTGGCCTGGGCGGGCACGGCGGCGGGTGTCGCCGGAGTACTCATCACCGGCGCCATGATGGCGATGTCGATGCGCCGTGGCGAGGGGTCCGAGCACATGGGCCGGCTCGGCATGGTGCTGGGCGGCTGTGTCCTGGTCGCCACGGCCGGGCCGCTCGTCAACTTCGTGTTTGCCTGAGCCGGCGGAATAAGGAGACGTAACCGATGGCAGCGAAGCGTTCGCAGAGCAGCGGCGAGTGGGAGAAGCCGTTCTGGCAGCAGCGCGGCTGGGTCATTTCGGCGGGCTTCCTGCTGGCCATGCTGGCACTTGCCGCGGTGGCGTTCATGATGCGCAGCGGAGGTCCGGACCAGCCGGCGGCCGAGGACCCGACGCCGCACGCTTCGCCGTCGGCGACGAAGGGGGGCGGCTCGCAGGCCGACGACCGGCCGGCGGGCTGCAAGACGGACGACAGCGACCAGGAGAAGCCGACGAAGGCGCCGGCGGACATGCTGTGGAAGAGCTACGGGAGCGTTCCGGTTCCGGTGTCCTCGACCTACGGGCCGACGAAGTTCGACGGCAATGTCTGGTCGTGCTATTCCCACACCCCCATGGGTGCGGCGCTGGCGGTCAACGCCATCACGGACAAGCTGCCGTACCCCGGCTGGCGTGACGTGGTGGAGAAGCAGTTCGTGCCCGGAGACGCGCGCGACAAGCTGATGCGGGACCGCGCCAAGGAAAAGGACGACCCCCGGAACAGCACGAAGGAATCCGGCGGAAATTTCTACGGATTCTCCGTTTTGACGTACTCCAAGGAGCAGGCGACTGTTCAGGTCCTCCTCAGGATCGGCGATGAGTACGCCACGACCTCCGTGTCCCTCAAGTGGCTCGACGGTGACTGGAAGGTCGAGGCGCAGCCGAACGGCTCGCCGTACAGCGGTTTCTCGCAGACCTCGGGCCCCGATGGCTTTGTGAAGTGGGGCAATTGACATGGGGATGGGGGAGTGCATCAAGCACCCGATCAACTGCGGTAAAGATGCCGTCAGTTGGGGCGCCGACAAGATCGCCGGCGGTGCCGAGTCCGTAGCGAAATCCGCCTTCGGCGGTGCCGTGCGCGCCTTTGCCGAGGCCATCGGCAAGGCCGTCGACGCGGTCATGCATGCCCTGAACGGCTTGTGGATGAAGGTGGACGCCACCGGGGCCTATCACGGCAGTGGCGGCGGGCCGATCGACAGAATCCAGGGGCAGCTCAACTGGCTCGTCGGCTATGTCGCCGTCGCCTCCTTGCTCATTGCCGCCATCCGGATGGCGCTGGACCGAAAAGGCCAGTCGATGCAGCAGGCATTTCACGGAATGTGGCGAGTGGTCCTTGTGTCCGGTGTGGCGGTGGCCGCCATGCAGGCCCTCACCGTCGCATCGGACAACTACGCGTCGTACATCTACGGCCAGGCCCACATCGGCGACAACGGCGCGCAGGTGGTCGGCGGGGGCGTGCTGGCGCTGGGCCCGATGGCCGCGACCAGCCCCGGGCTCGTCATCATCATCGGGCTGCTCACGGTGCTGGCCGTCACGGTCCAGATCATTCTCATGTACCTGCGCATCGGCGTCCTGGTCATGCTGGTGGGGACGCTGCCCCTCGCCGCCGCCGCTTCGATGACGGGGTGGGGAAGCGGCTGGTGGAAGAAACACATCGGCTGGCTGGCCGCCTGGCTGCTCTACAAGCCCGCGGCGGCACTCATCTTCTATGCCGGTACGGCCATGACGACCGGAACCGATGATCTGAACCAGATCATCGCGGGACTGGGCGTCCTGATGCTGGGCATCTTCGCGCTGCCCGCCCTCCTCAAGCTTGTCGTTCCCGCCACCGCCGCGCTCGGTGAGACCTCCGGCGGTTCGGTGGCCATCGGCGCCGCCAACAACATCGCCAGCGGTGCGGTCAGCATCGCCGGTGGTGGCGGCGGGGGTGGTGGCGGCGGCGGAGGTGGCGGCGCCGGCGG
>NZ_JBEPFC010000151.1:0-17378 GCF_040301705.1 Streptomyces sp. NPDC000151
GGTCGCCGCCGGCACGCCGGCGCGGCCCGCTCCTCTGCGTCCGGCCCCCGACGCCGTCACCGACCGGCCGGTGTCCACCGCCTGCTCCGCCACGGGCCACACTCCCGTTCACTTGCGCGTACGAGCCGGCCGCCGCTGCGGCCGGGATGCGTCGAGCGTAGTTCACAGGTGCCGTGGATCACTGCGGACATACCGCGTAAATCAGACAAAAATGGAAGCGAGTATTCCGGGAGGGGGCCGGCCCCCTCCCCGTACCGCCTCCCCAGAGCCGGTGTTCCGGGCTCTTACGCCTCGAACGGCCGGGCCGGCCACGGCGCCTCGGCCGGGCGCAGCGCCTCCAGTCCGTCACCCGACTGGGCTGCCAGCAGCGACAGCACGCCGACGACCAGGCAGTTGTTGTGCAGCTCGCCGGCCAGCACGCCGCGCGCCAGGTCGGCGACCGGCACCCGCGCCAGCTCCATGTCGGCCTCTTCCTCCTCGACCTCGAAGCGCTCGCCCTCCGCCTCGGACAGATCGCGGGCCAGGAAGATCCGTACGGCCTCGTCGCAGCCGCCGGGGGTGGTGTAGACGTCGGTCAGCACCCGCCAGTCCTCGGCCTTGACGTGCGCCTCCTCGTACAGCTCGCGCTGGGCGGCGTGGAGGGGGTTCTCGCCGGGCACGTCCAGCAGCCCGGCCGGGATCTCCCAGAGCTTGTGGCGTACCGGGTGGCGGTACTGGCGCAGCACCAGCACCTTGCCCTCGTCGTCCAGGGCCAGTACGGCCACCGAGCCGGGATGGACCTGGTAGTCCCGCTTCACGGTGGAGCCGTCCGGCATGACGACCTCGTCCGTGCGGACGCTGGTCTTGTTACCGGTGAACGGGGTCGCCGTCGCGGTGATCCGCCACTCCTCGGGGGTGTCCTTGATGGCCATGCGCGTCCTCCCAAACAAGCAGAAACCGGGGTACGGACCGCAAAGTCCGCACCCCGGTAACCGTATCCCCCGGCCAATGAATTACTTACCGGCGCCCTGACCCGTCTTGCGCTCGACAGCGGCCTTCACCAGGCCCGCGAAGAGCGGGTGCGGCCGGGTCGGGCGGGAGCGCAGCTCCGGGTGCGCCTGGGTGGCGACCAGGTAGGGGTGCACCTCGCGCGGGTACTCGACGTACTCCACCAGCTTGTTGTCCGGGGAGGTGCCGGAGAACTGCAGCCCGGCCTTCTTCTCCAGCTCGGCGCGGTAGGAGTTGTTGACCTCGTAGCGGTGGCGGTGGCGCTCCTCGACGTACTGCTCGTCGCCGTAGACCTCGCGGACGATGGAGCCCTCGGCGAGCTTCGCCGGGTACATGCCGAGCCGCATCGTGCCGCCCATGTCGCCCTCGCCGGCGACGATGTCCAGCTGCTCGGCCATGGTGGAGATGACCGGGTCGGCGGCGGCCGGGTCGAACTCGGTGGAGTTCGCGCCCTTGACGCCCGCCAGGCTGCGCGCCGCCTCGATGACGACGCACTGCAGGCCCAGGCAGATGCCCAGCAGCGGGACCTTGTTCTCGCGGGCGTAGGTGATGGCCTCCAGCTTGCCCTCCACGCCGCGCTCGCCGAAGCCGCCCGGGATGAGGATCGCGTCGCAGTCGCCGAGCTGCTTCTTGGCGCCGGCCGCGGTGCGGCAGTCGTCGGAGGTGACCCACTTGATCTTCACGCGGGCGCGGTTGGCGAAGCCGCCGGCACGCATCGCCTCGGAGACCGAGAGGTAGGCGTCGGGCAGGTCGATGTACTTGCCGACCAGCGCGACCTTCACCTCGTGGTCGGGGTTGTGGACGCGGTCCAGCAGGTCCTCCCACTGGGTCCAGTCCACGTCCCGGAACGGCAGGTCCAGCTTGCGCACGACGTAGGCGTCCAGGCCCTCGGTGTGCAGCACCTTCGGGATGTCGTAGATCGACGGCGCGTCCTTGCAGGCCACGACCGCGGCCTCGTCCACGTCGCACATCAGCGAGATCTTGCGCTTGATGGAGACGGGGACCTCGCGGTCGGCGCGCAGCACGATCGCGTCGGGCTGGATGCCGATGTTGCGCAGCGCGGCGACGGAGTGCTGGGTCGGCTTGGTCTTCAGCTCGCCGGAGGGGCCGATGTAGGGCAGCAGCGAGATGTGCACGACGAAGACGTTGTCCCGGCCCACCTCGTGGCGGACCTGGCGCACGGTCTCCAGGAACGGCAGCGACTCGATGTCGCCGACCGTGCCGCCGACCTCGGTGATGACGACGTCGACGTCCTCGGTCGCCATCCGCCGGATGCGGTGCTTGATCTCGTTGGTGATGTGCGGGATGACCTGCACGGTGTCACCGAGGTACTCGCCGCGCCGCTCCTTGGCGATCACGGTGTTGTAGACCTGGCCGGTGGTGACGTTCGCGGAGCCGTCGAGGTCGACGTCCAGGAAACGCTCGTAGTGGCCGATGTCCAGGTCGGTCTCGGCGCCGTCGTTGGTGACGAACACCTCGCCGTGCTGGAAGGGGTTCATCGTGCCGGGGTCGACGTTGAGGTACGGGTCCAGCTTCTGCATCGTGACCCGAAGGCCCCGCGCCTTGAGGAGCGCACCCAGGCTGGAGGCGGTGAGCCCCTTGCCGAGCGAGGACGCAACGCCCCCGGTGACGAAGATGTGCTTGGTCGTCGAAGCTGTGCTGTTTCGAAAAGCACTGGGCGGCATGGCCAAGAGGGAGCTCCCGTGGTCGCGAGGTGAAAAGCGGAGCGGCGCGATCCCGGATTCCTCGGGGTGCCGTCGCTGCGGTCGGGGGTGCCGGGTCGTTCTTCCTGGCCCACCGGTCCACGGGGTACCAGGCTATCAGCGACAGAGCGTGGTCGCTCCCGCCCGCACCGGGCGGAATGCCTCGCTCCCCGTATACGGGCCCCGACGTGACACAGGCCACCCATTCGGCCCATCCTCGGGAAGCGGAGCGTCGCGCGGATGTCACGTGCGCGTCGTATCCTGCTCGGGCACTCGCATCGGGCCGTCCGGAACGGCACCACCCCCGCCCGAATACCGGACCAGCAGCTCGGCGGGGTTTTCAAGGGCAGGACGGAAGATCGACACGTCCCACGGGGGGCGTCACTCCAGTTCGACGGGAGATGTACGTGGCCGGCCGCATCGAGGACTACGCACTCATCGGCGACATGCAGACCGCCGCACTCGTCTGCCGGGACGGCACGGTCGACTGGCTGTGCCTGCCCCGGTTCGACTCGCCCGCGGTCTTCGCCGGCCTCCTCGGCACCGAGGAGCACGGCTTCTGGCGGCTGGGCCCGGCCGCGGAAGCGGAAGGCGTTTCGCCCGCGTCCGACCGGCGGCGCTACCGCGGCGACTCCCTGATCCTGGAATCGGAGTGGGACACCCCCGACGGCACGGCCCGGGTGATCGACTTCATGCCGCCGCGCGACGGCGCGCCGCAGCTGATCCGCATCGTGGAAGGCGTCAGCGGCCGGGTGGCGATGCGCTCCTCGCTGCGGATGCGGTTCTCGTACGGCTGGGTGGTGCCGTGGGTGCATCAGGTCGACGGCCGCACGGCCGCGGTCGCGGGCCCGGACTCGGTGTGGTTCGACACCACGGCCGAGACCCACGGCGAGGACCTGACCACGTACTCGGACTTCACCGTCGAGGCGGGGCAGCGGATCGCCTTCACGATGAGCTGGCAGCCCTCGCACCACGAGCAGCCCCCGCTCCCCGAGCCGGAGAACTCACTGACGGCCACCGAGGACTTCTGGCGCGAGTGGGTCGAGCAGTGCACGTACCACGGTCCCTACCGTGACGCGGTGGTCCGCTCGCTGATCACCCTGAAGGCGCTGACGTACGCGCCGACCGGCGGCATCGTCGCGGCGCCCACCACCTCCCTCCCCGAGGACATCGGCGGCTCCCGCAACTGGGACTACCGCTTCACCTGGCTCCGGGACGCCGCGATCACCCTCTCCTCCCTCCTGCGTACGGGCTACCGCGAGGAGGCCCGCGCCTGGCGCGAGTGGCTGCTGCGCGCGGTGGCAGGGGACCCGGAGAACCTGCAGATCATGTACGGCATCGCGGGCGAGCGTGAGCTCGGCGAGAACGAGCTGAGCTGGCTGCCGGGGTACGAGAACTCCCGCCCGGTCCGGGTCGGCAACGGCGCCGCCGACCAGCTCCAGCTGGACGTGTACGGCGAGGTCATCGAGGCGCTGCACCTCGCCCACATGACCGGGCTGGCCCGCAACGACTACGCCTCCCTCCTCCAGCTCAAGCTGATCCGCTGGGTGGAGAAGAACTGGGACGAGCCGGACGAGGGCATCTGGGAGGTGCGCGGGCCGCGCCGGCACTTCGTCCACTCCAAGGTCATGACCTGGGTCGCGGTGGACCGCACCATCAAGCTCATGGAGTCCGGCGACGTGGAGGGCCCGCTGGAGCGCTGGAAGGAACTGCGCGACACGATCCACCGGGACGTGTGCGAGAAGGGCTACGACCCGGAGCGCAACACCTTCACCCAGTCCTACGGCTCCAAGGAGCTGGACGCCTCGCTGCTGCTCATCCCGCAGATGGGCTTCCTGCCGCCGGACGACAAGCGCGTCATCGGCACGATCGAGGCGATCCAGCGCGAGCTGGCCACGCCCGACGGCTTCATCCTGCGCTACCCCACCTCCGCCGACGCCGACGAGGCGAACGTGGACGGCCTGGAGGGCGACGAGGGCGCGTTCCTGGCCTGCTCGTTCTGGCTCGCCGACGACCTCGCGATGATCGGCCGCGTCGAAGAGGCCCGCAAACTCTTCGAAAAGCTCCTCTCCCTCCGCAACGACCTGGGCCTGCTGGCCGAGGAATGGGACTCCCACTCCGGCCGCCAGGTAGGCAACTTCCCCCAGGCCTTCAGCCACGTCCCCTTGATCGACACGGCCCTGCGCCTTACGGCGAGTGGGGCGTACGGGGGCTAGGCCGTTTCTGACGGCTCTTGAACGGTGTCACGGAGCCGGATGACGATCGCTGGTGGACCGCCGGCGGGCCCGGCCGCGGCGCCGGCGGTTCGCCCGCCGGCCCTCCGGCTCGGCGATAGTCGGCGGTGAGTTGTCGCGGGCCGCTCTTACGGATTGGCATTGATCTCCTTCATGGTCAGGTGGGATCCGAGGCGGAGGACGGCGGGCAGGCAGCTGAGCTTGCCGGTGAGAAAGGCTTCGCAGGCAGCTTGGTCGGCTACGGCGACTCCAGTACCTCAGCACCCGCATGCCCGTCGGCATCATGGTGATCCTCCTCGCCTATTGCCTGCGCGACCTCCCCCTTATCCACACACGCACTCTGGCCCCACTGGCCGCCCTCGCCGTCACCATCGGCCTGCACCTGTGGCGCCGCAACGCGCTGCTGAGCATCCTCGGCGGCACGACCGCCCACGTGATCCTGGCCAGCACGGTCTTCGCCTCCTGAAGCCCACCTGACGCAGCCGCCCGGTGCTACCGCTTCTCGTAAACATCGGACACGACTCAACTGAAGTGCTGGCCCGAAGCGTGAACAGCTGCTGCCGAATCTCCGCTCTGGCACAGATCTTGGGGAGTCGTTACGGTGAGTAATACTGCCGTTCGGTTCGGAGGCGTCGCAAAGCTGTCGGCCGGGAGGGAGTCCGTATTCGGGGGTGCCTCGGTGCGGGAGCGCGATCGGCTCCGCTGCCGGAAGTGGCAACCGGGCCAGGCGCTTGCTGCCGTGTTCCCTGCCCCGGACTGCTTTGGCTCAGCCAGAGGTGTCCATCAGGGCGGTGACATAGGCGTCCAGCCGCTCCTCCACGGCTCGCGTCGTCAGTTCCGTCCTGCCTGCCTCCCGCCATGGCTGCGCCACTTGCTGCACTTCTTCTGAGCACGCCAGCCCGTCCCGCACCCGCCAATACAACCGCTCGCTCGCGGCCGGGGCCAGCACCCCGCCGGCCTCCTCATACGCCTCAGCGAACCGCAGACCCCACGCCGGGCCGTGCAGCAGCGCGAGATTGGTCGAGCAGTGCGCCACATCGAGATCCGCCGGGCCCCAAGACGTCGCTGCCCAGTCGACGACGCCGGCGATCCGGGCATGTGCCGGCCGTGGGGGCGGCTCCTCGAACAGTACGTTGCCGGGTTGGAAGTCCCGGTGCAGGAATCGCCCTTCGTAGGGCGGCGCGGGCTTGCGGATCACATCGATCGCTGCGGCCCATACCGCCGCGTCGGCGCCCTCCGGAACCACGACGGTGTCAGCTGTCGTCAACGCCACATACTCCCGGGGCTGCTCGGCGGGCCGCAACGCGTGGATTGCCACGAGTTGCCGGGCCAGCAGAGGAACGCGCGCCTCCAATCCCTCATCATCGAGGGCCGTCCCGCCCGCCAGATGTGTCATCAGAAGCGACGGATACTCGCAATGCGCGGCGGTCGGATCAACCGCGACCAGTCCAGGAGCCGGCACACCGGTCCCCGCAAGCATGGTCAGGGCGTCGGCCTCCCTGTTCAGCCAGTCCTCGGCGCGCTCCACGTAGAACGGGTCGACGAAACTCCGCAGCACCAGGTCACGAGCGCCTCCGTCCCCCGTGCCGACGGTCAGCCTCCGCATTTCGGCGGTGATGCCGCCGTGCAGCGCCTCGGTTCCGACAATCCGTTCGCCGGCCTCCAGGTGCCGGCTTGCCCAAGCCAGTGTCAACGGCCGGACAGCCGCAACCTCATCGTGGTTAGTCACCGTTCACCCCATCATCCGGACGGCGGCACGCGTGAAAGCTTTCATTAGCGGCGACAGCAACACCGCTCTGCTCCTCTCGCAGCTGCCGCAGGCACCGTTCACGCACTCGTATCGAGCCGTGGCCACAGCCTGGAAAACCCCCGTTCCTGGCATATCGCGGGGAGCCGTCACGATCGGCCACTGAAGCAGGATCACCTTGCGAAGCAGTTCGAATCCGGCACGCCCGTAGAGCTGCCTTTTGATCTTCTTGATGCGGTTCACAGCATCTTCTGTGCCGCCAGAGCTACCCTGCCGCCGTCAGCGCCAGCGGCCCTTCGGGGCCGGATGTGGCTGGTTCAGTACAGGCCGGCACCTCGGACTTCACATCAGTCCCGGCCGAGGTGAACTCGCCCGCCGACGAATACACAGTGGCCGTCAGAAGTTGTGCGACAACCCTTTCCGCGTGTGCCGTCGTCGGATTTCACAACGTGCTGAGCAACTCCAGCTCCACCGAGGCAGAGCGCAGCAGCTCCAATGCAAGCCGAGCGCCTCTTGGTTCAGTGGCCGGGAGCCCGGGCCGCGAGAGCAGGGATGGAGGCGATTTTTTCGGCCGCCAGGTCTTCCCATATGAGCCCGGCCGGGCGATGCGGGGTGCGGCACGTGATGATCTCGTCGGGTGTGACGATCAGGTCGACGCCGAAGTCATGGGTAGTGGCGGGGAGTTTCTCGTCGAGTACCTGGCGTGCGTGGACGGTGGTCACCACGACCGTCCCCGGGCCGATGAGCCCGGCCTCCATCAGGAAGGCGAACTCCAGGTCGGAGTAGCCGGCTCCCTTCCCGATGCGGACTCCGGCCGGGTTCACCGCGACGCTGCCGACCACGACCATGTCGACCGGCTTCATCGCTTCGACGTAAATCTTCGGGGCAATGGTCGCGGCTACCTTGCTCGATGCCGCTTCGGCGGGCGGGACGGTGAGGACGGCCGGGTCCAGCAGGTAGAAGGGACGTGGGTCGGCGAGCTTGGGCACAGCCATGAACACCGTCTTGCCCTCGGCCAGCGCACGGGCACGCACCGGGAGCTGGGCCTTGTCAGGCACAGCCTTGATGACCTGTGAGGCTGCCCATTGGGGCAGGTTGGCGAGGCGGTCGGCGGCCACGTCGGAGCCCTTGAAGTTCGGGATACGGCCGTGTGCGGTGGCATCGTGGACTGCCTCGGCGGCGTCGAGCGCTTCCCAGACCCGTTCCCGCACCCGCTGTTTGTCCTGGTCCACCTGTGCGTGCACACCGCTGCCCTTCACGCTGCCTCCATCAATGCCATGAGCCGGTCCTGTGCTTCTTGCACTGCGGGCTCGCTTCTCCAGGGCCGCAGCTCGCGGGCGGCGCGGAAGACAATGTTCATTCCACCACCTCCGCGCGTGCCGTGCAGCTCTGTCACGGCCTCGGTGAATCCGGCCAGCGCGGCATCGAGCCGGCCCTCGCGGATCCGCGAGAGCGTGAGGTTCCCCAGGACGATCGCCCGGGACTTGCGCCGGTCTCGCAGTTCGGCTGCGGTGTCCTCCAAAAAGCGCTGCGCTCTTGGGTGGTCGCCCAGCGTCAGATAGCAGGAGCCTGCCATCCGGCCGAAGTGGGTCGGGGACAGCAGATCGTATGCGGCGTCCGTGCTGTCGGCCTGCTCGAGGTGACGCTCAGCCCCCGCCAGAGCCCGTTCGCATGCGCACTTCTCGCCGAGGAAAGCGTGTGCTTCGGCAGCGTGCAGCATGGCCAGACCGGTGAGTACATGGCTGGTGCAGCGGGTCGTACGGGCGGTCTCCAGGGCAAGATCGAGCCCTTCGCGGTAGTCATTGGCCCCATAGAGCGCCACGTAGCAGGTACGCAGAAGAGCGTGGCCCTCCGCGGCGCGGTCACGCACATGGCGCCCCACCTCCAGGCTCTGGGCATAATACGACCGCGCCGTGCCGTGGTCATGCCGCTGCGAGGCATCCCAGACGAGCTGCCCCATGAAGAGCGCGGCATCCGCGTGCAGCATCCGCATCTCACGCTGCACACGCCCCGCCGGCGCTTCGCCCGCCAGAAAGGCGACTTGGTTGACTCGTTGTCCCGCCTGCGCGAGCAAGGTGGCCGAGGGCACTTGGTCGTAGCGATCCGCGAGGGCCTGCAAGCCACCTCGCAACTCGGCGGCGGTCACCAGATCGACCCGCGAGGGGTACCGCATCGCATAGTGGGTGCGCCCTGTGGAGGGCGGCTCGTCCTCAGCGGTCACTGCCAGCAGATCGCTCAGTTCCTCAACGCTCACCTGCAGCACGGCGGCGAGCCGCGGTCGGACATACGGCTGCGGTGACACCTTCCCGGACTCCCAGCGCGAAACGGTGGAACGCTCCACATTCATCGCCTCGGCCAGGCTCTCCTGAGTAAAGCCCACCGCGCGGCGGCGGCGAACGAATCCGTGCCGTTTGAGCGCCATGGACCGATCCTCTCGAGTTCTCTGCGGCCTGTGGAGACGGCTCCTGGAGGACCTCAACGCCACAGGTCATGCCCTGCTGTGCGGCGTGGATGCCTCGTACGTGCGTCAATTCTGCTCTGGTTCGCGGACCCTCGAGGCGCTTTCTTTGATGCCCACCGAGAGTCCACCGAACGGACGAGGACACTCCCCGGGACGGAGAGGTCATGGCACCCCCTGCACGCGCCGCCTGGCGGCCACAGCCAAGGCGGCGGGCGTTCGACCGCGAACCTGTCGCGGTGTGCGCGGCGCGAGAGTTCGCCTTGGACACCCTGACGGACTGGGGCGTGGCCGAGCGACACGACGACATCCAGCTGTGCGTATCGGAACTTGCCACCAACGCCCTGTTGCACGGTGGCAACGACGTCCGTCGATTCTGGGTCGTGTTGTCGGCCGTCGGCCACGTCCTTCGCGTAGAGGTACGCGATTACGGGCCGGGGATGCCCCGGATACGGAAGCCGGAGGACAGCAGCGACTCCGGCAGAGGACTGCTCCTGGTCTCGGACTGCGCCGAAGCATGGGGCATCGACCTGTCGGAACAGTCCAAAGCTGTGTGGGCGGAGTTCGAAGTCCGCACCCAGCCTGTCGAAGCGCTCGGCAGCGGCAGAACAACCCATCGATGAAAGGAAGGCCTTCATGACCGATCACAAGACCGAAGAAAAGCGTCCCGTGGCGCCCGAGGCGCAGGCATACCGCGCCCCTCAGCTGATCGAGCTGGATGTCGTATCCCAGGTGACTCTCGGCAAGTACGCCGAGGACAGTGCCGACAAGGGCCGCTACTTCGAGTAAGCCGCGCGTCGGGGTCGGGCAGGGGCCGGACAGCCCCTGCCCGACCCCGGCAGCGACGCGGAAAGGACAAGATGTTTCATCTCATCAGTCCCGGCGAGCCGTTGGCCGGCTCACCGCGGCTCTGGCCGGGCGAACAGGCCCCCGTCCTGCGCGGCCCTCTCCCTTCCAGCATTTGCCGGGTCGTGAGCGAGGGGAAGCTGCAGCTGGCCGTCATCGGGAACTGCTACGCCGACGAACGGCAGCTCCGCGAGGGGCTGCGTGCCGTGCGCCTCGGGCAGTGGTCGGCACTGACTCGATGGCCCGGCAGCTACTGGGTCGTGGCCGATGACGGCTGGCTGACGGCTGTCATCACCGACCTGGCCGGTACGCGGCCCGTTTACTTCAGCGAGGCGACAGGCCGTACCCAGTGGGCGACGTCGGCCCGAGCCCTCGCCCATCGCGTCGGGGCGGCGGTGGACCACGCCTCGATGACCGCACGTCTGCTGTGCCCGACCGTTCCCGAAATCACCGGACCCGGAACCGCATTTGCGGGCATCCGACGGCTGCCGGGTGGCCATGCCCTGGTCGTCGACCGCCGGGGCCGGCACTCCCTTCACCCGTACGAGGAGCCCCGGACACTGCCCTTCACCGACGCAGCAGGCGAGTTGCGCGACGCACTGGTCACCGCGGTCACCACCCGGGCACGCTCGGCCAAGAAGCTCACCGCGGACTTCTCCGGCGGCCTCGACTCCACCTCACTGGTACTGCTGGCGGCGGACACCTCGCACGCCGATGTACTCGCGGTTACCGACGCGGACGCCACCAGCCTCAACGATGACGTTCGCTACGCCCAGCGCGCCGCAGCAGGACGGCCAGCCGTGCATCACACACTCGTGTCTGACGCCGAAGGCGTGTTCTTCGCCGAGCTCCTGGAAGCCCCTGCCACCGACCAGCCCTTCCCCGACGCGGCGCGATGGCGCATGCGCGCCGCCTACCAGCGCCCGTGTATCGAGTACGGCAGTGACGTGCACCTGACCGGTTCCGGAGCCGACACCCTGCTCGCCGCCTCTCCCTCCTACCTCGCGGACCTCGCCCGCTCCCGTGGCATCCCGGCTCTGCTCCGCCATTGCCTGGCGCGGGCCAGGCTGCGTCATCTTCCGGTGTACGCGGTCGTCACCGCGGCGGCTCGGCTGTCCCGAACCACGCATGCCGCGGCCCTGCGCCGGCTGGCCCGAGACCTTGCCACCGACCCGGCGGCCGCACGGCCGGCGCCTCCGGCCCGCCTGCACTGGGTCATGGCCTCAGGGCTCCGCGCCTGGCTCACCCCCGATGCCCGCCGCTACCTCTCGTTGCGCACCGAAGCAGCGGCCGACCACTGCGCCGTCCAGCCTCAGTGCACGAGCAGCCACCGCGCCTGGGCGGAGCTGCGCGAGTTCGGCACGTACGAGGCGGAACTGCGCAACCAGGCCCACGCCCTGGGCCTGCCCCATCACGCGCCCTACCTCGACAACGCCGTGGTGCGCGCCGCCATGGCCGTGCCGGTGGCCGCGCGCGCCTCCACCATCGTCCAGAAGCCGCTGCTGGGCGCGGCCCTCCAGGGCCTGGTACCCGACTGGCTACTGCGGCGCCGGACGAAGGGCGCGTACGACGGCAACGCATACGCCGGGCTTCGCCGAAACACCGACACCCTGCACAGCCTTCTGGCTCACAGCGAACTCGCCGCCGAAGGGTGGATCGACGCCTCCGCCGCCCGCACCGAACTGGACCGCCTGGCGGTCGGCGTCCCCGGCCGGCTGGCCGCCCTCGAAGCGCTCATCGCCGCCGAACTCTGGCTGCATCAACACCGCACACGCCCGGCCACCCACACGACACCAGAGGTCTCCCATGGCTGACCCCCGCCCGGCCTCCAGCGTGCACGCCACGATCACCGAACACGGCGGCATGCTCCTCGACCTCCGTGGCCGGGGGCGGTGGTACGCGCTCACCGCCTCCGGCGCCCTGTGGTGGCGACACCTGACCGACGGCTCGACCGTAGACGATGCCGCGGCCGCTGTGGCCGGCCACTATCGGGCCGACCCCGACCAGGTACGCGCCGACATGCGAGTCCTGGCACAACAGTTGTACGAGCGCGGCATGCTCCGCATCCCCGGTCGCCGGCGGTGGCTCCGGTGAGTATCCCGATGGCCGTCCCCGAACGCACCGGACGTCCGCCGGTCCGCGACCGCTTCGCGGCCGTCACCACGCTCACCGTGGCCACGGCGCTGGTGCAATTGGCCCCGCTGCGCGTCGCCCTGGCCGCCGCCCGTATCGCCAAACGATGCACCGGGCGCCCCGCCACACCGGCAGAGGCAACAAAGACGGTCGCCGCGCGCGACTGGGCCAGTCAGTTCTTCCCCAGCCGCGCCGCATGCCTGGAGATGTCCCTTGCCGCCGTTCTCCACTCGGCGTTGCACGGCCGGTCCGTCGACTGGTGCATAGGCTGCCGCTTCGACCCCTGCGAATCGCACGCCTGGATCGAAGCCGGTGCCCAGCCCATCGGCGAGCCGAACACTCCTGATCGCCCCTTCCACACCACTCTTCGCATCTGACCCGAGGACCGCTCGATGCCCGACATCCCCCGGACCGCCCTCGACCGCGCCGTCGATGCCGTACCGGCCGCACAATTCCACGGCGCTGACGGCCGCGCCGTACGCCCCTGCACGCCCGCCGCGGTCACCCACCGCCACCTGCGCATGCTCGACGTCCAGCCCGGCGCGAACGTCATGGACATCGGCATCGGCTCCGGCCTCTCCGCCGCTCTCCTCGCCCACCTCGTCGGCCCCGAGGGACACGTCACGGCCGTCGAAATCGAACCGCACCTCGCCCAGCGCGCCGAAGCCCTCTACGCCGAGCACGGACACAAGGTCACCGTCGTCGTAGGCGACGGCCTTCTCGGCCACCCGTCACGCACCCCGTACGACCGCGTCCTCGTCGGCACCACCCCACCCGCCATCCCCGACGCCTGGCTTCAGCAGCTCAAGCCCGGCGGCATCCTCCTGTGCGGAGTACGCATCTCCCCGCTGCCCGGCGCGTATGCGATCGCCCGCGTCACCGTCGACGGCCATCACGAGCCGCACACGGTCGAGATCCACCATGGCGGATACACCCCGATGATCACTGCCTGTCCGCTCGACGCCATCACCCGGACCGTCCACCCACAGCGTCCCGACCGCTCACTCGCCCTCCTCGGCGAACACGACCAGAGCACTGCCACCGCACTCCTCACCTCCCTGACCGAGACCCCACACATCGCTTCCACTCCAACGCCCGGCTCCGACTACTTCCACTTCAAGAACTGGCTCCTCGCCACCGCCCCGGACGGCCTCCTCGAAGCCACCCTCGACCAGGGCACCGGCGTCGGCTGCACGGCCCCGGGCGGCACCAGCCACGCCGCCATCGCTTCTGACGACTTCCTCATCGCCGACCGATCGGACTCCCCAGCACTCGAAAGACTCCGCGCCCTGATCCACCACTGGCAGCAGGCCGGCGCTCCCCGCACCCACGAACTGCAGGCGCACCTCCAGCGTGAAGGCGACTTCTGGCGCCCTCGCGTCAGCGCCAACGCCTAGGCCGGGACCCGGATACGTTCCCGGCAGCCCCGGCCTGTGCCTCATCGTCGCGATGCCCGCGCTCAGAACGGCGTCAGTGTCAGCCTGATCCTGCTGGGGGCGCCGTCCTCGATGTAGGAGGCGAAGCCGGCTACGTCGTCGAAGGCGAAGCCGTAGGCCTTGCCGTCCTGGGTCGCGTCGTGCATCGCCTTGGCGTAGTGGTTGGCGAGCCGCTGCTGGTAGAAGGCGGCGGGGTCGGTGGTGGGCTGGTCGGGGTGCGAGGTGAGGGTGGCGCGGTTCAGGGCGGCGCCGAGGATCGCGGCGACCGGGCCCGTGGTGCCGTCGTTGGGGGCTGCGAGGGTGCCGTCGCAGAAGAGCACGTCGCGGGTGGTGGGTTTGGCGAAGGAGACGCTCGCCGGGCCGGTGAAGGAGAGCCGGTCGCCGGAGACGCGGCCGGTGAACGTGCCCGCGTTGGTGGTGATTTTGAGGTCCTTGGACGCGTACGCCGACCACGCCTCGTCGATGGCGGGGGCGAGGTAGTCCTTGGCGAAGCGGCCGCTGTCCAGGCCGTGGCCGGGGGCGATGACGCGCTTGTCGTCGACGACCAGGTCGCCGAAGCCCTCGACGCCCGCCAGGCCGGCGAAGATCTTGTCGCGGGCGCCGTCCTTGAGCGTGCCGGTGCGCTGGTCCTTCGCGCCGGTCAGCTGGATCGCCAGCGGCACGCTGAACATGTCGACCATGGTGGTGTTGCAGTACATGCCGCCGTCGTTGTACGTGAACTCCGCGCAGTCGTGCAGCACTCCGAAGTTGGGGTCGGAGTCCACCCAGCCGGCCGGGTAGGCCAGCGCCGCCTTGCCGTTGCCGTCCTCGACGGCCTTGAACTTCAGCTTGCCGCCGAGCGCGGTGTAGATCCGCCCGGACATCTTCGGCAGGGTCAGGGTTGTCGTGCCGCTCGCGGCGAGCGGGATGGCGTAGTCGGTGAAGCCGTCGGAGCCGTTGTCGGACACGGCGACGGGCTTCAGTTCGCCTTCGGGGGTGACGCGGACCTGCTGGGTGCCGTCGTTGCCGACGATGTAGATCCATACCGAGGAATTGGTGAATTCGCCGGAGGTGTTCACGATTTCCAGGGGGAGGGCGGCGGCCTTCGTGCGGCCGGGGGCGCCGCTCGCGTGTCCGGTGAGGGCGAGTCCGGAAGCGGCGGCGCCCGCGGCGAGGCCGCCGAGCAGGGTGCGACGAGAGATCACGAGATGGCTCCTTGTGGGGGGAAGGAGGGAGGTGTGAGAGCGCTCTCATTTCGAGTAGGGTCACCTTGCCCACTTCCGGCGGTACCGTCAACCCACTGCGGTGGAAAAGGAGTTGGATGATGTCCGTGCCCGGTGGCCCCCGGCCGACCCTGGAGGCGGTGGCCGCCCTGGCAGGCGTCTCCCGCGCCACCGTCTCCCGCGTCGTCAACGGCGGCCCCGGCGTCCGCGCCGAGATCCGCGAGCAGGTCCGGCAGGCGATCACCGAGCTCGGGTACGTCCCCAACAGCGCGGCGCGCTCGCTCGTCACCCGCCGCACCGGTGCCGTCGCCGTGGTCATCGCCGAGCCCGAGACCCGGGTGTTCTCCGACCCCTTCTTCGCCCAGCAGCTGCGCGGCATCGGCCGCGAACTGGGCGCCGCTGACACCCAGTTGCTGCTGATGATGGTGGACAGCGACCGCGACCACGAGCGCATCGGCCGCTATCTGTCGGGCGGGCACGTCGACGGCGCGCTGATGTTCTCGCTGCACCGCGCCGATCCGCTGCCCGCGATGGCCGCGGCCTCGGGGCTGCCCACGGTCTTCGGCGGGCGCCCCGACTGGTCCGACGAGGGCCGGCCCGGTGCCCGCCCGCTGTACGTCGACACCGACAACCGGGACGGCGCCCGGCAGGCCGTGCGCCACCTCCTCGCCCGCGGCCGCCGCCGGATCGCCGTCATCACCGGGCCGCTGGACCAGACCTCGGCCCAGGACCGGCTGGACGGCTACCGCGAGGCGCTGGCGCCCGCCCCGGCCGATCCGCTGCTGATCGCGGACGGCTCCTTCACGGCGGAGGGCGGCGAGCGGGCCATGGCCGAACTCATCGACCGAGTACCGGATCTGGACGCCGTCTTCGCCTGCTCGGACCTGATGGCCACGGGCGCGCTGCGCACGCTGCGGGCGCGCGGCCTGCGGGTGCCGGCGGACGTCGCCGTGGTCGGCTACGACGACCTCGCCCCGGCGGCCTGGGCGGACCCGCCGCTGACCACGGTCCGCCAGGACGTGCAGGAGATGGGCCGTCTGATGGCCCGCCTCCTGCTCCGCCGGCTGGCGTCCGGCGACGCGGACCTCTCCCCCGTCGTCACGCCCGCCACCCTCATCGTCCGCGACTCCGGCTAGCCGTGCCTCACGTCACGTCGGCGATCACCTCACGGGCAGCCCGCTCGCCCTCCGTCGCCCCGCCGTTCATGAACCCCTGGAAGTCGTACGAGGTGTGCTCGCCGCCGAGGTGCACATTGCCCTGCCGGACGCCCTCGTAGCCCGCGTAGCGGTGGAGGTAGCCCACCGGCCAGTACGAGTACGCGCCCAGTGCGTACGGATTGCGGTGCCAGGCGGAGAGCTGCGCCCGGCCGGTCCAGGCGGCCTTCGTGCCGGGGAAGAAGCGCTCGATGTCCGTCAGGCGGCGCTGCGCCAGGTCCCGTACGTACGGGTCGGTCTCCGTCGAGAACGGCCCCGCCGGGGTCAGCGCGTGGGCGAGGCTGCCGCCGCCGTACTGGATGAGGATGCCGCCGGTGCCGGGCTGGGCCTTGGTGGTGTCCCAGGTCTGCTGCGCGTCCAGGTCGGTGAAGCAGTCGCCGGAGCTGACGCCCGGCCAGGGCCCCGTGCCGCGCCACGGCCGGGCGCTGAACTGCATGTTGAGCTTGGTGCAGTACCCCATCCGGGCGTCCCGCAGCAGGTTCGTCATCCGGGCGTCGAAGCCGGCCCCGGTGAGGTCCAGGCGTTGAAGTACGGGCAGCGGGACGGTCAGGACCGTGTGGTCGGCGGTGACGGTGCGGGTGGTGCCGCCGTCGCTGAAGGTGAGGGTCTGGGTGCCGTCGGAGCGCGCGGCGACGGCCGTCAGCGACCAGCCCGCGCGCAGCGTCCCGGCGGGCAGCGCGGCCGCGATGGCCTTCGGCAGCCGGTCGTTGCCGCCGGTGATGTGGTACCGCTCGTCGGACAGCCCCCAGACGTTGAACCGGCCGGGGTTGGGCTGGTAGCCCATGAGCAGCACGAGGGCGAGCGCGGACTGGTCGGTGGTGTCGGCGCCGTACTCGACGTTGTAGGCGACGTCGATGAACTGCCCGAGGCGCGAGGCGTACCCGCCGGGCACCCGGGAGTCGATCCATTCCCGTATCGACATGTTGTCCAGGGCTGTGCCGGCGGGCGTGCTCTGCTCCCAGGTGACCTCGCCCGCCTCCTGGAGGTCGCGGCGCAGCGCCTGGTAGACGGCCTTGAAGTCCTCGTCCGCCCGGGAGCGCGGGTAGTAGGTCCCGTCGAACCAGAGGACTTCCTCCGCGCCGTTGGGACCCGCGCCGAGGAAGTCCTCCAGGGGCAGGCCGAAGCGGCGGCAGAGTTCCTGCATCTTCTTGTGCTCGGTGTCGATCAGCTCGCCGCCGATCTCGGAGGTCTGGCCGTACGCCCAGTGGTCGCGCTGGGTGTACATCCGCCCGCCGACACGGGCGGGATCGGCCTCGTACAGCGTGCAGGGCAGTCCGGCGTCCTGGAGGGTGAGGGCGGCGGTCAGGCCCGCGATGCCCGCGCCAACGACGGCGATCCGGGGCGTGGCGGCGGACCGCGGCGGGCGCGCGGGCCCGGCGGCCGCCGCGGTGGTGGCCGGGGCGGCGAGCGCGACGACG
>NZ_JBEPFC010000152.1:0-17342 GCF_040301705.1 Streptomyces sp. NPDC000151
GGCGGCCGCGTCGCCGTCCCGGCCCGCGCGGGAGGCGTCGGCCGCCGCGTCCAGCAGGGTGCCGGCGGCCCACTCCGTACCGGTCGAGGGGGCCCGCAGCAAGTGCCGGGCCACCGCTTCGGCGCGGTCGCCCCGGCGGTACCGCAGCGCCGCGGCCCGGCGGTGCAACGCGAGCCGGTCCTCCTGCGGCCAGCCGTCCAGCACCGCATCGCGCAGCAAGGGGTGGGCGAAGAGCGGGCCGCCGTGGCCCGGGTCGCGGCGCAGCAGACCCAGCCGGGTCATCGCGGTGATCCATCCCGGCACCCGGGCGAGCCCGGCCCCGCTCACCTCCGCCAGCAGGTCGTCGGGGACGTGCTCGGTCCCCCCGCCGGCTTCCTCCAGTTCGGCCAGGGCGCGGGCCACGGCGGCCGTTTCGGGCCCGGCGCTGTCCAGCCACCACAGGACGGCGGCCGCGTAGGCCCCCGGGTAGAGGTCGGCGCAGCTGTCCGGCAGTGCCACCCCCTCCTGCCCGCCGTCCGGAACCACCGCGCGCAGGTCGTCCAGCAGGGCCCGCAGCAACAGCGGGAGGCCGGCACCGGCACGGACGCAGCCCTCCACCCAGGCGTCCGCCGCGTCCGCCCCGAAGGCGTCCCGGACCAGTGCCTCGGCCGCACCCCGGCTCAGCGGGGCCGGTGCGTGCGCGCGCACCAACGCGGGCGCCAGGGCGTGCGCCAGGCCGGGGCCCGGCGGCGCGATGTCGTACTGGACGCGCTCGCCGGCCACCAGCAGGACCGGCAGTTCGGCGAGCCGGCGGGCGGCCTCGGTCAGCCAGCGCCGGGACGCGGAGTCGGCGAGGTGGACGTTGTCCACGGTCAGCAGGAGCGGTGCGGCGGCCGCGTACGAGCGCAGCAGCCGCCACAGCCGGGCCGGGACGTCGTGGTGGTGGGGCGCCCGGCGCACGTCGTCGGCCAGGCCCGCGTCGGGCGGCGGGTCGAGCAGCTGCAGTACGGCGCCGAACGCGGTGCGGGAGCTCTCGGCGGAGCAGTCGGCGCGCAGCACCCGCATCCCGTGCTGCCCGCCGTGCCGGGCCGCGGCGTCCAGCAGGGCACTGCGGCCTGTCCCGGTGGGCCCCCGGAACAGGAGCAGTCGGCCCGTTCCGGCCCGGGCGCGGGCGGCCTCGGAGGACAGCAGGGCGAGCGCGGCGGCACGTTCGAGGAGCTGGGTCACGGGCGGAGACCGCCGTTGATCTCGTGGTGCGTCTCGTGGTCGGCCACGATTGCGGGCCCGGTGGCCGCGGCGGGAGGCTGGACGGTGTGCGTACCGCTCACGCCGCGACGTCCTCGCGGGTGGGCACGTAGCCGCAGACCAGCACGTACCCGAAGGCGCGTACGTACCAGCAAGCAAGTACTCAAGGGAATGGTTGTGCACGTTCGGACCCGGGTCCCGGTCGTCGTCCACGCATCGGATCCGCTCTCCCAGGCCGGAGCCGTCAGCCAGTTGCGTGCGCAACCGGAGATCGAGCTGATCGACGACACGACGGCACCCGTCCCCGAGGGAACGGTCGCCGTGCTGCTCGCCGAGAAGCTGGACGAGGCCACGCTGGCGCGGCTGCGGCGGCTCGTACGCACCGACGGCACCCGGGCCGTCCTCGTCACGGGGCTGATCCGGGAGGCCGAGCTGCTCCAGGTGATCGAGTGCGGGATCGGCACCATCGTCTGGCGGCGCGAGGCCACCGGGCACCGGCTCCTGAAGGCGATACTCGCGGCCGCCCGTGGCGACGGCGACCTCCCGTCCGACCTGCTCGGACGGCTGATCACGCAGATCGGCAGCATGCAGCGCAACGTGGCGGGCCCGTCCGACTCCCCGGCGTCCGGCTTGACCGCACGCGAGGTCGACGTGCTCCGCCTGGTGGCCGAAGGGCTGGGCACCGGCGAGATCGCTAGCAAGCTGTCGTACTCCGAACGCACCGTCAAAAATGTGATGCACGGCCTGACGACCCGGCTGCACCTTCGCAATCGGGCCCATGCCGTGGCGTTTGCTCTCCGTGAAGGCTACATCTGACGGTTCGCACGCCCGTCAAGGGCCCCCGGGGCACCGTCGGGTGCCCTTCGCGCGGCCCCGTAAAGGCTGCCGGGACCGGCCGTACGCGGTCCACCATGACGGGTACGGGGGACGACGAACCACTGCAAGTGAAGGGCACGACCGTGATCCACGAGGTGGACGAGGTACTCAAGGGGCTGCTGACCGGCGGCGCGCTGGCCGGTTCCGGCGTCGAGGTCGCCTTCGACGCCCCGACCAGGGAGTGGGCCGCCCGGCGCAACGCCCCGGCCATCGACGCCTACCTCTACGACATCCGCGAGGACGTCCAGCGGCGCCAGCGCGGTACGGTGCCGGTGCGCGACGAGCAGGGAGTGGTACTCGCGCGCCGCCAGCCGCCGCGCTGGTTCCGGCTCGCCTACCTCGTCACCGCCTGGACCAAGCGTCCGCAGGACGAACACCGGCTGCTCTCCGCGGTACTCGCCACCCTGCTGCCGTACGAGACCCTGTCCCCCGACCAGCTGACCGGCTCGCTCGCGGACCTCGGCCTCACCGTCCCGCTGACCGTCGCGGGCTCGTCCACCGAGGCCCGCTCGACCGCCGACGTCTGGACCGCTCTCGGCGGCGAGCTCAAGCCGTCCCTCGACGTCGTCATCACCGCGCCGTTCCCCGCCTACCCGGAGTACGACGCGGGCCCGCCGGTCACCGAAGGCGCGGGGGTACGCGTCCGGGCCCTCGACGGCACCCTCGACGACAGCCCCGAACGCCGGCACCGCCCCGGCCACTTGGCCGGCGGAGGTGCGGCGAAGTGACCGCGGACGCCCCATGGCACGACCCGTCGGCCGGCCCGCTGCTGGACCGGCTCGCCCGGCTGCGCGACCGCGTGGCGCTGCTGGTCGACCGGCGCGCCGCCACCGACCCCACCGCGGCCGACCCGCTGCGCGGGCTGTACCTGTCCGAGGACTCGGTGCGGCACGTGCTGGGGAAGGAGGGGGAGCCGGTTCCGCAAGAGGGCGCCGAGACGGTGCCGGAACCCCCGGCGGCGGAGCCGCACCCCCCGGTCGCCGCGGACGACGACCGCCTGCGGCGGCTCGCGGACCGCCTCGGCCTGACCGCGCTGGACACCCGCATCCTGCTGATCGCGCTCGCGCCCGACCTCGACCGCGATTTCGAGCCGCTGTACGGCTACCTCAACGACGACGTGAGCCGACGCCGGGCGACCACGGGGCTGGCGCTGGACCTGTGCGGCCTGCCCGCGCACGCCGGACCGGCGCGTGCCCGGTTCCACCCGTCCGCGCCCCTGCAGGCCCTGGGCCTGATCACCATGGAGGAACCCGAACGCCCTTTCCTGAGCCGGGCGTTGCGGGTGCCCGACCGGGTACTGGCCCACCTGCTGGGCGACGACACCCTGGACGCGGCCCTCGCCGGGAGCGTACGGACGGAGCCGCCCGGTGCCTCGTCCGACGCCGGACCGACGGGCCGGAAGCTGGCCGAACGGCTGGCGAACGGCCCGCTCACGGTTTACCTGCGCGAACACCGCGGCGGCGACGGACCGGCCTGTGCCGCGGCGGCACTGCACGCCGCCGGGCTCGCCGCGCTGCATCTCGCACCGGGGGAGGGGGCGCCGCACGCGGAGCTGCTGCGGGAGGCGCGGCTCACCGGCCGCGCGATCGTCGTGGCCCCGCTGCCCGAGAAGCCGCAGGCCCTGCTGCGGGCGCTGGCGGCCGAGGACGTCACCGTGCTGCTCGCCGACCCGCGTCCGTACGATCCGCAGTGGTACGACGGTGCCCGCGACCCGCTCGTGCTGGACGTCCCCCGGCAGCGCTCGGGCGACGTGGCGACCTGGACGGCCGCCCTCGGCGCCGCGTCCGTCGGCGCCGTCTCCGGCACCGAAGCGCCCGCTCCCGGTTTCGACATCGCGCCGGTCGTCGCCGCCTACCGGCTCGGGGAGAGCGGCATCCGCCGGGCCGCCCGGGCCGCGGTGGAACTGGCGGCGTTCGACGGCACCCCGCTGTCCGCCGCGCACGTACGGCTCGCCGCCCGCCGGCAGTCCGTCTCCGGGCTGGAGCAGCACGCCCGCCGCATCAGCCCCGACGTCGGCTGGGGCGATCTGGTGCTCCCGGAACGGCAGTTGAGCGCGCTGCGCGAGCTGGCCCGCCGCGCCACCCACCGTGACCGGGTGCTCGGCGACTGGCGGCTGAGCGCGGGCGGCGGACGCGGCCGTGGCGTCCTGGCGCTGTTCGCGGGCGATTCCGGTACCGGCAAGACGCTCTCCGCCGAGGTCGTCGCCGCCGACCTGGGGCTGGACCTCTACGTCGTCCAGCTCTCCTCCGTCGTCGACAAGTACGTCGGAGAGACCGAGAAGAACCTGGAGCGGATCTTCGCCGAGGCCGACCGGACCGACGCCGTGCTGCTCTTCGACGAGGCCGACGCCGTCTTCGGGAAGCGCTCGGAGGTCAAAGAGGCCGGTGACCGGTACGCGAACATGGAGAGTGCCTACCTCCTCCAGCGGCTGGAGTCCTTCGACGGCATCGCGCTGCTCACCACCAACCTGCGGGCCAACATCGACGAGGCGTTCACCCGCCGGCTGGACCTGGTCGTGGACTTCCCGTTCCCCGGCCCGGACCAGCGCCTCGCCCTGTGGCGGCACAGCCTCGCCCACGTCCCCTGCGCGGACGACATCGACCCCGGGCCGTGCGCCCGGGAGTTCGAGCTGGCCGGTGGCTCCATCCGCAGCGCCGTCGTGACCGCCGCCTACGCAGCGGCGGAGCGCGGCGGCCCGGTCGGCAACGACGACCTGCTGGACGGCGCACGACGGGAGTACCGCAAGGCGGGCCGTCTGGTGCTGGAGGACGCGGACTGGTGACGCCGGTCGTGACGCCGATCCGTGACGCCGGCCGGTGACGGTGGCGTACGGATGGAATCGCGTCGTATCCGGGAATCGGACGGTGGCGTCCGGAAGGCGTGCTAACGGCCATGCACCACGGAGGTCGGAGGTCCGACCGCTGGTCACGCATGACCCGCGCGCGAAGTGGTTGCATTGCGGACCAATTGGCACAAGAGTCGGTCCGATTGTTTCAGGACTATGAAGCGCCATGCCGTCTTGTGGTCGATAAGGGCCCGCCGTGACGATCACTCTCGTTCCCGGCCGCCGCTCCACCGCGTCCGGGGCATCCGTACGGGGCAACCCCCCACCGGCTTCCGACGTCCAGGAGTCACCATGAGCGACCGCCTCAGCCTCAGCCCTGATGCCGCACGGCAACTCGCGACCACCACGAAGACCGCGCCCCAGATGCGCGGCATCACCCCGCGTTACCTGCTCCGCGCGCTGCCCTGGCTGGACGTCGACTCGGGCGTCTTCCGTGTCAACCGACGCCGTACGTTCCTGCTCGGCGACGACCGGATCACCGTCGACACCGACCACGAGGGCGCCCGCCGCGTGGTCAGCGAGGACCTGCGGGAGATCCCGTACCTGCGCGAGGCGGACCCGGCGCTGCTCGGCGAGCTGGCCCAGGCGTTCACCGAAGTCTCCTTCGACGCGGGCCAGTTACTGGTTCAGGAGGGCGAGTCCACCGACCGCCTGTGGGTGCTGGCGCACGGCCGCGCGGAGAAGCGCGTGACCACCCGTTACGGTGAGGAGACCGTGCTCGAAGTGGTCGGCGACGGCCAGTACTTCGACCTCGACTCCTGGACCCGCGGCGAGCGCACGCCGTACCAGGTCAAGGCCCTCACCCCCGGCGTCGCGCTGTGCGTCGAGCGCGCCGTACTGGGCCGCCTGTCGGACCGCGACGAAGCGCTGTGCAACGCGGTCACCGCGTACAGCGAGGGCGGCGCGCCCCTCGCCGGCAAGGAGGCCCCCATCCAGCTCGCCGGCGGCCACGTGGGCGAGCCCGAACTGCCCGGCACCTACGTCGAGTACGAGGACACGCCGCGCGAGTACCACATGACCGTCGCGCAGACCGTGCTGCGCGTCCACACCCGCGTCTCCGACCTCTACAACGAGCCCAACGACCAGGTACGGGCCCAGGCCGACCTGACCATCCAGGCGCTGCGCGAGCGCCAGGAAGCCCTGATGCTGAACCACCCCGACTTCGGCCTGTTCCACAACGTCACCCCGGGCCAGCGGGTCCAGGCACGCACCGGCGCGCCCACCCCCGACGACCTCGACGAACTCCTCACCAAGGTCTGGAAGCAGCCCGGTTACTTCATCGCCCACCCCAAGGCCATCGCGGCGTTCGGCCGGGAATGTACCCGCCGGGGTGTGCCCCCGGTGATGGACACCCGCTTCGGCAGCCCCCTGCTGACCTGGCGCGGCGTGCCGCTGCTGCCGTCCGACAAGGTCGGGTTCACCAACGGCTCCGGCGCGGTGACCGGCACCACCGAGATCCTGCTCGTCAGGGCGGGCGAGGCCGAGCAGGGCGTGGTCGGGCTGCGCCCCTCCGAGGTGCCCGACGAGGTCGAACCCGGCCTGTCCATGCGGAACATGGGCACCGACAAGAAGGCGATCACCTCCTACCTGATGACCGCGTACTTCAACACCGCGGTCCTGGTCGAGGACGCCATCGCCGTGCTCCAGAACGTCGAGGTGTCCAAGTACCATGACTACTCCTGAGATGCTGGCTCCTGAGATGTGGGGAGCCCTCAAGAGTCCCGAGGCCCGGACCCCGGAGGCGGCGCCCCGGGAGCCCGCGAGCCCCGGCCGTGGCTTCGATCCCGAGACCGTGCGGCGCGACTTCCCGGTCCTGCACCGGACGGTCAACGGCCACCCGCTGGTCTGGCTCGACAACGGCGCCACCACCCAGAAACCGCGCCAGGTCATCGAGGCGCTCGCCGCCTTCTACGGCTCCGCCAACTCCAACATCCACCGCGGCGCCCACACCATGGCCCGCGAGGCCACCGAGGCGTACGAGGGCAGCCGCGCCGCCGTCGCCTCGTTCCTCGGCGCCGCGTCCCCCGACAACGTCGTCTTCGTCCGCGGCACCACCGAGGCGGTCAACCTCGTCGCCCAGACCTGGGGCCGGGCCAACCTCGGCGCCGGCGACGAGATCCTCGTACCGGTCCTGGAACACCACTCCAACATCGTGCCGTGGCAGATGATCGCCAAGGAGCGGCACGCCCGGGTGGTGCCCGTACCGCTCGGGCCGGACGGCCAGATCGACCAGAACGCCTTCGCCGACCTGCTCTCCTTCCGCACCCAGCTCGTCGCGCTCAGCCACGCGTCCAACGTGCTCGGCACCGTCCCGCCCGTACGGGAGATGACGGCGCTGGCACACCGGTACGGCGCCAAGGTGCTGGTCGACGGCGCCCAAGCGGTCGCGCACTTCCCGGTGGACGTCCAGGCGCTGGGCGCCGACTTCTACGTCTTCTCGGGGCACAAGCTCTTCGGCCCCACGGGAATCGGCGCGCTGTACGGCAAGCCGGAGGTGCTGGCGGGGATGCGGCCGTGGCAGGGCGGCGGCAACATGATCGACTCGGTCGAGTTCGGCCGGACCACCTTCGCCCCCGTACCGCATCTGCTGGAGGCGGGCACCGGCAACATCGCCGGCGCCGTCGGCCTGCGCTCCGCGATCGAGTGGCTCACGTCCCTGGACCGCACCGCCGTCACCGCCTACGAGAAGGCCCTGACGGAGTACGCCGTAGCGGCCCTGGCCACCGTCCCCGGGCTGGAACTCATCGGCTCGGCCCCCGAGCGGATCTCCGTCCTCACCTTCACGCTCGCGGGACACGACCCGGCGGCGGTCGCGGAGTGCCTGGACCGCGACGGCATCGCCGTCCGGGCCGGCCACCACTGCGCCCAGCCCGCGCTGCGCCACTACGGCCTGGAGAGCGCGGTCCGGGCCTCCTTCGCCCTCTACAACACGCCGCAGGAGGTGGACACCCTGGTCGCTTCGCTGCGGAACATGCGGCAGCCGTGACCTGAGGGGCCGGCCGCAGGCACTTCGGAGCCGTCCGCGCCACTCCGTCCCTTCCATTCAGGTGACGCGGTGTGTGACGGCTGTGACGTGTGGTTACTCATCGACTGCCGGGCGGCGGAGGAAGCCGCCTCTTCCCTGTGCAACCAATGGAGGAACCGAAGATGAACCGCACTGCGAAGCGCCTGACCGCCCTCGTCGTTCCCGTGGCGGCGCTCGTCCTGGCGGCCGGCGGCACGGCCGTGGCCGACGACCCCGAGTTCCTGAACACCAAGATCGCGTCCACCGACTCCGGTTACCAGAGCGGCAGCGCCAGCGAGCACCACGGCGCGCAGACCACGGGCGCGGAGACCCACACCTCGCTCGTCGAGACCGGCGCCGACAACAGCTCCGACGACGACTGATCCGGCGCTTCCAGCCGGCCCGGCCTCTTCCGCCGAGACCTGCCGAGCACCAGCCCCGCTCTTCTCCGGGAGAGCGGGGTCCGCCATGTACGAGGTGGGGAGCGAGACATGGAACTGCGTGATCTGGAGTATTTCGCCCTGGTGGCCGAGGAGTCGCACTACGGCCGCGCCGCGGCCCGGCTGCACGTCGCGCCCGCCGCCGTCCGCCGGCGCATCCGCGACCTGGAACGGGAGCTGGGCCTCGTCCTCTTCGACCGGACGAGCAGCCATGTGGAGCTCGCCGCGGCCGGCGGCGAACTGCTGCCCGCAGCGCGCCGCACGCTCGCCTCGGCCGCCGAGGTCGCGGACACCGCGCGCACCCTGCGCGCCGCCCGGCTGGGGGAGCTGCGCATCGGCTGCGCCCCAGGCGCGGCCCGTCTCGTCGACGTACTGATCGGCAAGGTGGCGCGCGCACACGCCGACGTGGCCGTGGTGTCCGTCCCCATGTGGAGCCTGCAGGCACTGGACGCCCTCGTACAGGGCGAACTCGGCCTGGCGCTGGTCCGCGACCCGCTGCCACCGCACGGCACGTCGTCCCTGATCGTCGGGAGGTACCGCGACGACCATGTGGCGGTGCCCGCGCCCGGGCCGCTGACCAAGCAGGTCCCGGTGCCGCTCGGCGCGTTCGAGGGCATGCCGTTCCTGATCAACGAGCGGGACACCGCGCCCGGTGTGCACGACGCGACCGTACGGTTCTTCGCCGACCACGGCGTGGCCCCGCTCTGGCAGCACCACCGGCTGCGCGAACAGGAGCAGCTGCTCGCGCTGGTGGCGGCCGGCACGGCGTCCGGGCTGGTGCACGCGCACCCCGCCGACGTCTCCGACCCCGCCAACATCACCTGCCCGGGCGTCGCCGTCCTGCCGCTCAGCGAGCCGGGCCCCGAACACCGCTTCCACCTGGTCTGGCGCGCGGACGACGACTCCGAACTGCTGCGCGCGGTCATCGACCTGATCTGCGATCACGGCTGCGACCTCGACGAGCCGGAGGAGGGGCCCGCTAACGGGCCGGAGGGCGGGCGGGAGCACCGGCCGGGGCACGGTCAGGAGGGCGTCACCACGTAGGACGGGCGCTGACGCCGCCGTCCACGACCAGGTCGGTGCCGGTGATCCACGAGGCCGCGTCCGAGGCGAGGAAGACGCAGGCGTCGCCGACGTCCTCCGGGCGGCCGAGCCGGGTGAGCGGCGCGGCGCGGGTCCACCGGTCGACGCCGTCCGGCCAGTCCGCTTCGAGGCCCGGCCGGTCGATCAGGCCGGGGGAGACGGTGTTGACCCGGATGCCGAGGGGGCCGTACTCCAGGGCCGCCGACCGGGCGAACATGATCAGGGCGGCCTTGGCGGCGCTGTAGTGCGCATGGCCCGGCGCGGGCCGGGAGCCCTCGATCGACGCGATGTGGACGACCGAACCGCCGCGTCCGGCCCCTTCACCACTGCCGCGCGTCATCGCCCCGACGGCCGCCTGGGTGCAGCAGAACGCGCTGGTCACATTGGCTTCGGAGAGCCGCCGCCAGTCGGCCGCCGTCATCCCGGCGAGCGGCTGGACCGGCTGGATCCCGGCGTTGTTGACCAGGATGTCCAGCCGGCCGCGCCAGGCGGCCGCCGCGTCGACCAGCTGCCGGCACTCCTCCTCCCGCGTCACGTCCGCCCGTACGGCCAGCGCGCTGCCGCCCGCCCCGGTGATCTCCTTGACGAGCGCTGCGGCCTGCTCCTCGCCCCGGTACCAGTGGGCCACCACGGCCGCTCCGGCCCGCGCCAGCCGCCGGGCGATGCCGCCGCCGATGAGTCCGCTGGCGCCGGTGACCAGGGCCACCCGCCCGGCCAGGCTGCCGGCCGCCGCTCCCGCGTCACGCATCGAACGCCCCGTCCCGCGTGCCCTCCGGCATCCGCAGCGGGGCGCCGGGCCGGCACAACTCCCTGATCCGCTCCGCGTGCCGGGGGTACTGCCTGGTGAGGACGTCCACGTCGCCGCCTTGATAGTCGGAGGGCAGGAAGCCGGGCGCCATCGTCGTCCCGCACAGCGACCAGCTGCCGCCCGGGATCACCCGGGCGCCCATCCACGTACCCGCCGGCACCACGGTCTGCACCTCCCCGCCGCTGCCGCCGAGGAGCACGGCCCGGCCGCCGTCGCCCGGTCCGAGGAGGAGCAGTTCGGCGGGGTCGCCCCGGTAGAAGTGCCAGACCTCGTCGAGGGGCAGCCGGTGCAGGGCGGAGAAGCCGCCGGCGTCCGTGGTGAGCAGCACCAGGATCGCCGAGCCTGCCGGGCGGCCCGTGGCGTCCGGCGGCCCCGCCCACGTCCGGCGGAACAGCCCGCCCTCGGCGGGCAGTGGCCGCAGCCCGTACCGCTCGGCCACCTCGGCCGACGTCGTCCCCTCCGTACCCGGCACGGCCCACCCCTCTCTGTCGTCACGGCGGCGCGGTCACGGGCGCTCAGGCCGGTTCGGCGCTCCGGTACAGCCCGAGGAAGGCCAGCCGCGGCGTCGCCCGCGCCGCCGTGATGCGTACCCGTATCCGACGGGCCGTCACCGGCGCGGGCAGGACGAGAATGCGGCTGTACCCGATCGTCGTACCGGACGCCACCTGCCGCCAGCCCGCCCCGTCCCACACGTCCAGCGCGCAGCCCTCGACGCGCTGGCCCCGGGTGATGTCCTCGCCCAGCCGGACCCGGTCGAACGCGGCCTCCTTCGGGAGCGTCAGCTCCAGCGCGCCGGTGACCGCGCCGCCGGGCGGCGACCAGCCGGTGCCGAGGCCGCGGTCGGTGAGCGCGGCGGCCGCCCGGCCGCGACCGCCGGAGAGCAGGTTGGTGCCGTACGTCCGGTCCAGCGCGCGGCGGAAGGAGGTCAGCGCGTCGATGTCCGCCGGGTCCACTCTGCCGTTCCTCGCGGGCGGCACGTTGATCAGCAGCACGGCGTTGCGGCCGACGGACTTCTCGTACAGGGACACCAGTTCGCCGGGCGACTTGGGCCGCTGCTCCGGGTGGTGGTACCAGCCGGGCCGAAGGGAGACGTCGGCCTCGCCCGGGAACCACCGCAGCGACGTCACGTCCGGGTTGCCGGTGATCCGCTCCCGCGAGCCGAGGTCGGCGCCCGACTCGCCGCCGGGGACCTGCATGCCGACACCGTCCCCGGTGACGGGCAGGACGCTCCACTCGGACTCGCGGGCGGTGCCCTTCTCGTTGCCGATCCAGCGGACGCCGCACGGTGCCTTGAAGACGACGGTCTTCGGGGACAGCTTCCCGATGACGTCGTAGAAGGTGGCGAAGTCGTAGGTCTGGGTGATGCCCGCGTCGGTCCACGGGTTGGCGCCGTCCAGCCACAGTTCGTCGATCGGGCCGTACTGGGTGAACAGCTCGTAGACCTGGTTGAGGTAGTACGCGTCGTAGTCGTTGACCGTGACGTCGAACGTCGGCAGCTCGCCCTTGGCGACGGCCCGCGCGCGGTCGTCGCCGTCGACGAGGGTGGGGAGGGTGCGCGGGGTGGGCTCGCTGCCGTTGCCGTACCGGCCGTGGCCGCCGGGAGCGCGGTCGCCGTCCTCGAGGGTGGCCTGCTCCTCGATGCTGAGCGGTTCACCGGCCTGCTGCTTGGCGCGGATCTTTTCGACCCAGTCGGCGTGCCAGGCGTGCGGGAGTTCGGCGCCGTCGGCGGGGGAGAGGTACACGCCGACCTTCAGGCCTGCGGCGCGGGCCGAGCGGACGTACGCACCGAGGATGTCGCCCTTCCAGCGGCTGGCCGCGACGGAGTGCCCGGTGTACCGGGTCGGGTAGAGGACGAAGCCGTCGTGGTGCTTGGCGGTCAGCATGACGAGCTTCGCCCCGGCCGCGCGGTACACGCGCATCCACTGGTCCGTGTCCACCTGTTCCGGCGCGAACCACGCCGGGTCCTCGGCCCCCGACCCCCACTCCCGGTCGGTGAAGGTGTTCATGCCGTAATGCGTGAAGACGGTCAGTTCGTTGCGCTGCCAGGCGAGCTGATGGGGTGTCGGTACGACGTGGGCGGCCTTGGCGACGATCCGTTCGGCGGTGTCGCCGGGGGAGACGGGGATGACGGGCGCGGGCGTGATGCCGGTGGAGTCGGCGACGGTCGTGGTGCCGGCCGCCACCGCGGTCCGGGAGAGGAGCGCGGTGGCGGGCAGCGCGGCTCCGATGGCGAGGATCGTTCTCCGGGACATGCTCATCGTGGTCCTCCGTACAAGGTGTTGTGGTGGACGAGCGAGTGCGACCGGGCTACGCGCGCTGCTGCCAGTACTGCTCGATCTCCTCCAGGGAGCGGCCCGCGGTCTCCGGGACGCGGCGGGCGACGTACCACGCGGCGAGCGCGGACAGCACGGCGAAGACGGCGAAGACGGAGCTGCCGATCGCCTTCAGCACGTCCGGAAAGGCCAGCGAGAAGGCGAAGTTGAGCAGATACTGGGTGAAGGTGATCACGCCCATGCCCAGCGCCCTGGCCCGCAGCGGCAGCACCTCCGGGCAGTACAGCCAGAACACCGGCCCCAGCCCGAACCCGAACGCGAAGGTGTAGACGAACACGCAGATCACGGCGAGCACGGAGACATCGGGGAAGAGGGCGAGCGCCACCATGGGCGGGACCTGCGCGGCCAGCGAGATGGTCAGCAGCTTGACCCGGCCCAGGCGTTCGATGAACGGCAGGGATGCCGCGGTGGACAGGACCAGTGCCGCGCCGACGCCGTAGTTCGCGATGGTGCCGGCCTGCGAGCCGTTGCCGTCGGTGAGGTGGGAGAAGATGACGGGCGCGTAGTAGACCACCGCGTTGATGCCGGTGAAGACCTGGAAGAAGGTCAGGATCAGGGTGATCCGCAGCGCGGGGCGGTATGTGCCCGCCAACTCCCGCAATCCTGCGTGCTGTTGGGCCAGGCTGTCGCGGATCTCGGTGATCTCCGCCTCCGCGGTCTCCGGTGTCGCGCGCAGCCGCCGCAGGACGCCGCGGGCCTCCTCCTCGCGCCCGTGCGTCATCAGCCAGCGCGGGCCCGCCGGGCTGAGCACCATGCCGGCCAGGAAGACCACGGCGGGCACGGCGCCCAGGCCGAGCATCCACTCCCACGCGCCGGCCGCCGACAGCGCGTCGCCGACCCCGTACGCGAGCAGGATGCCGACGTTCACCGCGAGCTGGTAGAGCGCGGTGATGCGGCCGCGCAGGTGCTTGGGCGCGAGCTCGCTGAGGTAGATCAGGCCGAACATGTTCGCGATGCCGACGGCGAAGCCGAGGACGAACCGCGAGACCATCAGCGCCCCGGCACTGAAGGCCAGGCCGCAGGCGACCGAACCGAGGACGAAGATCACGCCCGCCAGGATCAGCAGGTGGCGGCGGTCCCAGCGGCGGGCGGCGAGCGAGCCGCCGACGATGGCCGGCAGCGCGCCGAGCAGCAGCAGGCTGGTGACCAGGCCCTGCCCCGTGGCGTCCAGCCCGAACCGGTCGGTCAGGGGTTGCAGCGCGCCGGAGATGGCGCCGGAGTCGTAGCCGTACAACAGGCCGGACAGGCCGCCGAGCACGGCGATCCAGTGCACCCGCCGGGGCACCTTCTCGCCGCCCTGCGCGGCGGCTCCGGCCGGGGACTGGACCTGTGCCACGGGATTGTCCTTCCGTACGCCAGACATGGGGCCGCCAGACATGGGACCTATCCGGAGGGGGTGTCATGCTCGGCGACGAAAGCTAGCCTGTGGACACGGTCACGGCAATGGTTCACACCGAATGCGTCACGAAGAGATCCGACCTATTGTCGGCGCCATTGCCGTCGAATTGCTGCGTCATTCATCCGATGTATCGATTGGTCTGGGGGTTCCCGTGATCGACGCGCACCACCACCTCTGGGACCCGGCGGCGCGCGCGTACCCCTGGATGGACCCCGACGCACACGCGCCCATCCGCCGCCGCTACACCGTGGCCGACCTCGCGGCGTGCGCCGGCGAGGACGTGACCGCCACCGTCCTCGTGCAGACCGTGGCCACCGCCGAGGAGACCGCCGCCTTCCTCGCCGCGGCCCGCGCCTCCCGCGGCCTGATCGCGGGCGTCGTCGGCTGGACGGACCTCACCGCACCCGAACTCGCCCTGCCGGACGACCCGTTGCTGGTCGGTGTGCGGCACCAGGCCGAGGACGAGCCCGACCCGCGGTGGCTGGTCCGCGCCGACGTCCGCCGCTCGCTCGCCGCGCTCGGCGCCCGTGGGCTGGCCTACGACGTGCTCGTACGGGCCCCGCAGCGGCAGGCCGCGCTGGAGTGCGTACGCGGCCTGGACGAGGTGCCGTTCGTACTCGACCACGCGGGCAAGCCGGGCATCGCGGCGGGGGAGTGGGAGCCGTGGGCGTCCTGGCTCACGGACCTGGCGGCCTGCCCGAACACCGTGTGCAAGCTCTCCGGGCTGGTCACCGAGGCGCCCTGGCACAGCTGGACGGCCGAGCTGCTGAGGCCGTACGCCGAGCACGTACTGGCCGCGTTCGGCGCCGACCGGGTGCTGTTCGGGTCGGACTGGCCGGTGTGCGAACTCGCGGGTGGTTACGCGGCCGTACGCACCCTCACCGAGGACCTTTTGGGCGGCTGTACCGCCACGGAGCGCGCCGCGGTGCTGGGCGGCACGGCCCGGCGGGTGTACGGCCTGCCCGCCGGGTGATCTCTTGTGCTCCGGCTCGGCGAGGCCGTATGTTCACGTCGTTGGCAGAGACATCCGATGTATCCCGTGCATTCCGCAAGGCGGTCGACGAAGGGCTCCAAGCAATGAGACCGACACGCCTCGGCACGCCGGGCCGGGAATCCCCGGCCGCCCCGACCGGCGGCCCCACCGCCTCCGCCCGGGTCACCTCGGTCACCGTCCACGACCTCCGCTTCCCCACCTCCCGGGAGCTGGACGGCTCGGACGCCATGAACCCCGACCCCGACTACTCCGCCGCCTACGTCGTTCTCGGCACCGACGCGCCCGACGGCCTCGAAGGCCACGGCTTCGCCTTCACCATCGGCCGCGGCAACGACGTCCAGGCCGCGGCGATCGCCGCCCTCCGCCCGTACCTCCTGGGCCGGTCCGTGGACGCGCTGTGCACCGACCCCGGGTCGCTCAGCCGCGACCTCGTCGGCGACAGCCAACTGCGCTGGCTCGGCCCGGAGAAGGGCGTGATGCACATGGCGATCGGCGCGGTCGTCAACGCCGTGTGGGACCTGGCCGCCAAGCGCGGCGGCCGGCCGCTCTGGCAGCTCCTCGCCCACGCCGAGCCCGAATGGCTCGTCTCGCAGGTCGACTTCCGCTACCTCACCGACGCGCTCACCCCCGACGAGGCGCTGAAGCTGCTGCGGGCCGGCAGGGCGGGCAGCGCCGGACGAGAGGCCCTGCTCCGCGAGCGCGGCTACCCCGGCTACACCACCTCGCCCGGCTGGCTGGGCTACTCCGACGCCAAGCTGACCCGGCTGGTCCAGGAGGCCGTCGCGGCCGGATTCCGGCAGATCAAGCTGAAGGTCGGCGCCGACCTGGCCGATGACATCCGGCGCTGCCGCACCGCACGCGCCGCCGTCGGCCCGGACATCCGCATCGCGATCGACGCCAACCAGCGCTGGGACGTGGCCGAGGCCATCGCCTGGACCAAGGCGCTGGCGGAGTTCGATCCGTACTGGATCGAGGAGCCCACCAGCCCCGACGACATCCTCGGGCACGCCGCCGTGCGCCGCGCCGTCGCGCCCGTACGGGTCGCCACCGGCGAACACGTGCAGAACCGCATCGTCTTCAAGCAGCTGCTGCAGGCCGGCGCGGTCGACGTGGTGCAGATCGACGCGGCGCGGGTCGGCGGCGTCAACGAGAACCTGGCGGTGCTGCTGCTGGCCGCGAAGTACGGCGTGCCGGTCTGCCCGCACGCCGGCGGCGTCGGCCTGTGCGAACTGGTCCAGCACCTCGCCATGTTCGACTACCTGGCGCTGTCCGGTACCACGGAGGACCGCGCCATCGAGTACGTCGACCATCTCCACGAGCACTTCATCACGCCGGTGGAGATCCGGGACGGGCACTACGCGGCGCCCACCGCGCCCGGCTTCTCCGCCGAGCTGCGCCCCGCCACGCTCACCACGTACGCCTACCCCGACGGCACGTTCTGGACGGCCGACCGCGCGGCACACGAGGAATCGACGAAGGACGACGACGCACTTCAGGAGGAGCGGGCATGAACGAGACGCGGGACATGAACGGCCTCAAGGCTCTGGTCACCGGCGGCGCCTCGGGCATCGGCCTGGCCACGGCCCAGCTGCTCGCCGCGCGCGGCGCCCGGGTGGCCGTGCTGGACCTGGTACCCGACAAGGTCGAGGAGCCGCTGACCGGTTACCGGGCCGACGTCAGCGACGACGACTCCGTACGCGAGGCGGTCGGCGCCGCGGCCCGCGACCTGGGCGGACTCGACATCCTGGTCAACAACGCCGGCATCGGCGCGGCCGGCACGGCCGAGGACAACACCGACACCGAGTGGCACCGCGTCCTGGACGTCAACGTCCTCGGGATCGTCCGCACCAGCCGCGCGGCGCTCCCGTACCTCCGGGAATCCGCGTACGCCGCGATCGTCAACACCTGCTCCATCGCCGCCACCGCCGGTCTGCCGCAGCGCGCGCTGTACTCGGCCTCCAAGGGCGCCGTCCTCTCGCTCACCCTCGCCATGGCCGCCGACCATGTCCGCGAGGGCGTCCGCGTCAATTGCGTGAACCCCGGCACCGCCGACACGCCCTGGGTCGGGCGGCTGCTGGACGCGGCCGACGACCCCGAGGCCGAGCGCGCCGCGCTCAACGCCCGGCAGCCGATGGGCCGCCTGGTCACCGCAGAGGAAGTCGCCGCCGCCATCGCCTACTTGGCGTCACCCGCCGCCGCCTCGGTCACCGGCACCTCGCTCGCCGTCGACGGCGGGATGGCGGGGCTGCGCCTGCGCCCGGAAGGCCGGCGGTGAGCCGCGGGCCGCAGGACATGGCGCCCGGTGGCCCGGGCGGGGCCGGGCCACCGATGCCTCC
>NZ_JBEPFC010000153.1:0-17329 GCF_040301705.1 Streptomyces sp. NPDC000151
GGCGTCGGCGGTCCGCCGGTCCCGCGGCCGCCGGCGCTTCTTCCCGCCGCGCCCCGGGGGCGCGGGCAGCTCACCGGGACCACCGGTGGTGCGCCCCGGCGGTCCCGCGGCCCCGGAGCCGGGCAGACCGGGTCCGGGCAGGCCGGAGCCGGGGAGATCGGCAGGGGCTGGGCCGACGGGCCGCTGCAGGGCCTCGCGCGGATCGGCGGCGCCGTGCGCCGTCGTCTCCGGCAGACCCCGCGGCGGCATGGCCGGGGGCGCGGCCGGCAGGGGTGCCGGTCGCGGCTGGTGGGAGGTGGGGTGCTCCGTCACGCGTGGGATTCCATCCGTCCGGGGCTGCGCGCCTGGCGCGCTGCGTCTCAAGCGCGTCGCAGGTGCAGGAAGAGCTGGATTTCGGGTGGCACGTCCGTACTGGCCGGGGCATACGCATACGAGTCCTCCCCGGTGACTTCGAAACCCGCGTCGCGCACGACATGGCGCAAGTCGTCCCGCAGGTAACCCGATACCCGGATCGTGTTGCCCAGGAACGGAATCGGGTAGTCGTCCACGTCGGACTCGACCATCGACAGGGCGAGCAGCCCTTCGGGCCGCAGCAAGGAGTGCAGCATCCGCAGCGCGTACGGGATTTCCGCGCGCGGCAGCATCAGCAGGGAGAAGAAGGCGGCAACGCCGTCGAAGGAGCCGGGACCGCCGAGCCGGCCGTCCCGCAGGTCCGCGAGGTCGAGGTGGTGGAACTCGGCGGACGGAACGTTCTCCCGGGCCGACCTGATCATGGTGGCGGAGAGGTCGACGCCCACGACCCGGTGGCCGGCGCCGGACAGCTGGGCGGCGGTGGGCAGGCCCGTACCGCAGCCGACGTCCAGCACGCGGGAGCCGTCCGGCAGCGCGGCGGCGAGCCAGGCACCGGCGGCGCGCTGCCCCTCCTTGTGAGGGAACGCGCTGTCGTAGGTCGCGGCGATCGCGTTGAACGCCTCGGCCTGCCCGGCCCGGTCCAGTGCTAACCGGTTCAGGCCCTCGTACCCGTCGTAGCTGTCGCTCACGACCCCGCCCCTCCTGCGACCGCGGTCAAGTTCGGTTTCCAGTTCTGGAGTTGCGTCTGTGCCTTCTTGCGCCCTCTTGCGGAGGACGATCCTACGTTTGAACCAGTGGTGTGCAGCAAGGGGGCTCGCCCCTGAGCATGGTTTAAAAGGGAACGCATGTTCCCCGAAGTCCCTGCATTTCGGGCGGTTCCGCCGACTCGGAAGCCGAACTCTTCCCTCTCGCGGGTGCGGATTTCGCACAAGCGGCCGCTTTTTGGCGGCCGGTCATGCGGCGCGGGTCATGCGGTGCCGGTCATGAGACGCCGGTCATGCGGCGCTGTCACGTGGGGGAGGGGCCCCGCGCCCGTCCCAGTCGTCCGGCAGCACCGGCAGCCGCCACTGCGGATCGGGCCGCCAGTGCTCCCAGCCGTCCGCGAACGGCGCGCCCCAGGCGGTGATCCGCTCCACCGCGGCCCGGCCCGCGGCGCGTACCTCCTCGGCCTGCGCGGCCGGCATCAGCCCGTCCGCCTGCGCCTGCGCGAACTCGTCCTCGTCCCGCCACTCCCAGTGCCGGTCCGGGTAGACCGCGATGTCCAGGAAGTGGTCCTCGGAGTCCACGCCGCCGGACCAGCGGCGGCGCGGCTCCTCCAAGTTCACGTACCAGTTCTTGAACCGCCAGCCGCGCTCCCAGAAGAGCCACACCGACCACGGCTCCCCGGGCCGGGCGAGCTTGAGCACGCCGGTGCCGAACCAGCGGTCCCGCACCATGCGCCGCGGCTTGGTGTACCGGCTGGCCAGCGGCTCGCGGTGGACCGGCGTGCCGTCCGCGAGCACCGGCTTCACGCAGTCGGTGCCCGGCGCCATCCAGACGGCGAGCAGCTCGTCGGTGTCCTGGACGACGGTGACGGGCCGGCAGATGTGGAAGCGGTCGGTGGCGTTGCCGCGATAGCGCCACAGAATGTGTTCGCCCGGCGCCCAGCGCGCGGTACCGGACGCATGGCCGTCCCTGGTCTCCACCGTATCCGCTGTCATGCGCAGATCTTAGAGCCTGTGTCACGCCCCCGGCCGGGCGCCCGCCGCCTGGCACGCACTCTCGCGGCGTTGCCGAAACGCCCACGTAGCTCCGCTACGAAGACGCTCCGGCGCCTTGCGACAGCACGCACCAGACGACGTTCGCTGATCCGACCGGGGGCATGACACAGGCTCTTGGCGCGTAACCGGCGCACCGCCGTGACATGGGCCGCAGCGACCGTCACGGATGCGTCATGCGCAGCACGTCGAGCGCCTCGTCCAGCTGGGCCTCGGTCAGCGCTCCGCGTTCGACGTATCCGGACTCGATCACCACCTCGCGGATGGTCTTCCGCTCGGCGAGCGACTTCTTGGCCACCTTCGCCGCTTCCTCGTACCCGATGTACTTGTTGAGCGGGGTGACGACGGAAGGGGAGGACTCGGCGTATTCCCGGGCCCGTTCGGCGTTGGCGGTGATCCCGTCGACCGTACGGTCCGCCAGCAGCCGCGCCACATTGGCCAGAAGTCGTACCGACTCCAGGACGTTCTTGGCGATCACCGGCAGCATCACGTTCAGTTCGAAGTTGCCCGCGGCGCCCGCCGCGGCGACCGTCGCGTCGTTCCCCGTCACCTGTGCGGCCACCATCAGGGCCGCCTCGGGAATGACCGGATTGACCTTGCCCGGCATGATCGACGAGCCGGGCTGGAGGTCCGGCAGCGTGATCTCCGCGAGGCCGGTACGCGGCCCGGACGCCATCCAGCGCAGGTCGTTGGCGATCTTCGTGAGGCCGGTCGCGACGGTCCGCAGCTGGCCGCTGGTCTCCACGATGCCGTCCCGCGCGCCCTGCGCCTCGAAGTGGTTGCGGGCCTCGGTCAGCGGCAGCCCGGTGGCCCGCGCCACCTCCGCGATCACCGCGGCGGCGAAACCGGGCGGGGTGTTGATGCCGGTCCCCACGGCCGTGCCGCCCAGCGGGAGTTCGGCGAGCCGGGGCAGGGACGCCTGCAGCCGCTCCACGCCGTACCGGATCTGCGCCGCGTACCCGCCGAACTCCTGGCCCAGGGTCACGGGCGTGGCGTCCATCAGGTGCGTCCGCCCCGACTTCACCACCTCCTTGAACTCCTCGGCCTTGCGCTCCAGCGCGGCCGCCAGGTGCTCCAGGGCCGGCATCAGGTCGGCGGTCACGGCGGCGGTCGCCGCGATGTGGATCGAGGAGGGGAAGACGTCGTTGGAGGACTGGCTGGCGTTGACGTCGTCGTTGGGGTGCACGTCCCGGCCCAGCCGCTCGGTCGCGAGGGTGGCCAGCACCTCGTTGGTGTTCATGTTGGAGGACGTGCCGGAGCCGGTCTGGAAGACGTCGACGGGGAAGTGGTCGTCCCAGCGTCCCTCGGCGACCTCGGCGGCCGCGTCCTGGATCGCCCGCGCGACGTCCGCCTCCACCACGCCCAGCTCGGCGTTGACCTTCGCCGCCGCGGCCTTGATCCGGGCCAGCGCCTCGATGTGCGCCCGCTCCAGCCGCTGTCCCGAGATGGGGAAGTTCTCCACGGCGCGCTGGGTCTGGGCCCGCCACTTCGCGCCGGCGGGGACCCGCACCTCGCCCATGGAGTCGTGCTCGATCCGGAAGTCGCCCGAGGTGCTCAAGGATGTGCCGTTGTCGCTCATGCCTATGTCAGTACCCGGGGACGGACATCTGTTCCCGGGTACTGATCCGATTCGGCGAATGCGGCGCTCCGGGCCTTCCGGCGGCGCCGCTCCGGCGCGTCACCACTCGCGGGCGCGGCGGGCCTCGTCCCGCGAGTCGTCCAGCGCCGCCCACCGCAGCGGGTGCGTCGGATGCCCCACGACCTCGTCGATCTCCTCGTGCGCCTTGTCCATCAGCTGTCCGGCGATGTCCATGAGCGCCCGTGCGCCCGCGATCTCCTCACCGACCCGGAGCTGTTCCGGGTCGGTGGGGTGGCGGTCGGCGCGGCCGTGGCCGCGGCATTCCGTGCCGTCGCCGAGCCGTACCAGGGCGGCGGCCCTGGTGCGGTCGCCGTCCTCCGCGAATTCCATCTCGATGTGCCAGCCGACCAGCGTGTGTGTCTGCATGGTGGCTCACCTCCAGCGGTCCCTCTTCTCAGAGTGCGCCGCCGGAGCGCTGATCACCACAGCTGGGAGCCGGGAGTTCCGGAGGACGGGCCGGGGCGTTACGCGCCCTGGCGCACCGGGATGCTGGTGAAGGTCGGCGCCGGGGCCGGGTCGGTGAAGAAGTCGTTGCCCTTGTCGTCCACGACGATGAACGCCGGGAAGTCCTCGACCTCGATCCGCCAGACCGCCTCCATGCCCAGCTCCTCGTACTCCAGGACCTCGACCTTCTTGATGCAGTCCTGGGCGAGCCGGGCCGCCGGGCCGCCGATGGAGCCGAGGTAGAAGCCGCCGTGCGCGTGGCAGGCGTCGGTGACCTGCTGCGAGCGGTTGCCCTTGGCCAGCATGACCTTCGAGCCGCCGGCCGCCTGGAACTGCTCGACGTACGCGTCCATCCGGCCGGCCGTCGTCGGGCCGAACGAGCCGGAGGCGTAGCCCTCGGGCGTCTTGGCCGGGCCCGCGTAGTACACCGGGTGGTTCTTCAGGTACTCCGGCATCTCCTCGCCGGCGTCCAGCCGCTCCTTGATCTTCGCGTGCGCGATGTCACGGGCGACGACCAGCGTGCCGGTCAGCGACAGCCGGGTCTTGACCGGGTGCTTGGTCAGCTCGGCGAGGACGTCGTCCATCGGCCGGTTCAGGTCGATGGCGACGGCGTCCAGGTCGGCGCCCGCGCCCTCGGTCAGGTTCTCGTCCGTGGTCTCCGGCAGGAAGCGCGCCGGGTCGGTCTCCAGCTGCTCCAGGAAGACGCCCTCGGCGGTGATCTTCGCGACGGCCTGGCGGTCGGCGGAGCAGGACACCGCGATCGCGACCGGGCAGGACGCGCCGTGCCGGGGCAGACGCACCACGCGCACGTCGTGGCAGAAGTACTTGCCGCCGAACTGCGCGCCGATCCCGATCTTCTGCGTCAGCTCGAAGACCTTCTCCTCCAGCTCCTTGTCGCGGAAGCCGTGGCCGGTCGGCGAGCCCTCGGCGGGCAGCTCGTCGAGGTAGTGCGCCGAGGCGTACTTCGCGGTCTTCATGGCGTACTCGGCGGAGGTGCCGCCGACCACGATCGCCAGGTGGTACGGCGGGCAGGCGGCCGTGCCGAGCGAGCGGATCTTCTGCTCCAGGAACTTCATCATGGAGCCCTCGTTGAGGACCGCCTTGGTCTCCTGGAAGAGGAAGGACTTGTTGGCCGAGCCGCCGCCCTTGGCCATGAAGAGGAACTTGTACGCGTCACCGTCGTTCGCGTACAGCTCGATCTGGGCCGGCAGGTTCGAGCCGGTGTTCTTCTCATCCCACATGGTCAGCGGGGCCATCTGCGAGTACCGCAGGTTCAGCTTCGTGTACGCGTCGTAGATGCCGCGGCTCAGGGCCTCCTCGTCGCGGCCCTGGGTGAGCACGTTCTGGCCGCGCTTGCCCATGACGATCGCGGTGCCGGTGTCCTGGCACATCGGGAGCACGCCGGCGGCCGCGATGTTCGCGTTCTTCAGCAGGTCCAGGGCGACGAACTTGTCGTTGCCCGAGGCCTCGGGGTCGTCGATGATCTTCCGGAGCTGGCCGAGGTGCTCGGGGCGCAGGTAATGCTGGATGTCGTGGATCGCCGCTTCCGCCAGCTTGCGCAGCGCCTCGGGCTCGACCTTCAGGAACGTGCGCCCGTCGGCCTCGAAGGTGCTGACGCCGTCCTTCGTGATGAGGCGGTAGGGGGTCTTGTCCTCGCCCGTGGGCAGAAGGTCGGTATAGGCAAATGCCGGGAGGGCAGGGCGGGAAGAAACGGGCATTGCGGCCAATCCTCACTCGACGGTGACTTCGCTGTCATCAACGGCAGCCTCAACAGCCTAGAACGCCGCGCGCGGCCCGCCGCTGTGAGGTAAGGCTCAGTTCCCGTTCTCACAACTCGCTTAGAAATCATCTGCAGGGTGCCGTCGCATGACACGTTTCCTGAAAGCCGCGACAGGTTCCCGCAAGCGGCGGGCCGCGCTCGCCGCGCTGGCCGGGACCGCGCTGACCGCGAGCACGTTCACCGCGCTGCAGGCGTACGCCGGGCCCTCGGACGACGCCGGGACGGTCGCCCTGCGGATCAAGGGCGGCGAAGCACACGTGGATCCCCGCACGCTGCGGATCACCGCCCGTACGGCGAGCGGTACGGAATCCGTGCTCTCCGCCGCGGCGGCGGAGTCGCTGGGCACCCCGACCCCGGTCTCCCGCCACGGCGCCACCTCGGCGAGCTGGTCCTACCCCGACCGCGGGCTCACCGTCTCGGTGGCCGCCCGCGACGGGCGGCTCGTCGTGGACATGCACGCCAAGAAGGACGGCAGCATCGCCTGGCCGGCGGCGGGCGCCGGACAGTCCAAGGACGCCGCCTACGAGCTGCCGCGCGGCGAAGGCCTGCGCGTCCCCGCCGCCGACACCTTCTGGAACTCCGAGGAAGCCGGCCTGACCACCGCGGACGGCATCGACCTCAAGGATCTGACCATGCCCTTCTGGGGCACCACGGCGGGTGGTCACGGCGTCAGCACCATCGTCCCCACCGACCTGGGCACCCACCTGCGGTTCGTCTCGAAGGGCGGGGAGCTGCGCACCGCGGCCGGCCACGACTTCAGCCGCGCGGACGGTACGGACGACTACACGGTGGCCTTCTCGCTGACCGACGGCTCGCCCGTCGCGGCGGCCAAGGACTACCGCGCGTACCTCGCCTCGAAGGGACAGCTCGGCAGCCTGAAGCGCAAGATCCGCGAGAACCCCGAGACCGCCAAGCTGATCGGCGCCCCGCACGCGTACCTCTGGGGCGACGGCCGCACCCCGGAGACCGTCGAGCGGCTGAAGAAGCTCGGCATCTCCCGCATGTGGCTCGGTTACGACGCCGACGGCGACCCCATGTCGAAGCAGGCCGTAGCCGCCGCCAAGAAGGCGGGCTACCTCGTCGGCCCGTACGACAGCTGGGACAACGCGCAGGACCCGAAGAGCGCCGACACCAGCGTCGCGAAGTGGCCGGACCGGGTGTGGCCGGACGGCTGCGTGCACGACGCGGACGGCAAGCCGGCCGGCGGCTTCGGCGGCCGCGGCTGCTACCTCAGCTCGCAGGCGCTCGCCGACGCCGAGCCGCAGCACCACTACCTCGCCGACCGCACGAAGAGCATGACGGCCAACGGCGTGAACAGCTACTTCCTCGACGTCGACGCCACCGGCGAGCTCTTCCGGGACCACACGCCGGGCCACCCGATGACGCAGGCCGAGGACCGCGCGAACCGCCTGCAGCGGATGCGCGGGGTGTCCGGGGGCGCGCTCACCGGCGGCCGCCCGTACGTCCTCGGCTCGGAGTCGGCCGGCTCCTGGGCGAACCAGGTGATCGACTTCAGCCACGGCTCCAGCACGCCGGTCCACGACGGGCTCTGGACGGCCGAGCGCGACAAGAAGACCTTCGGCGGTTACTGGCCGAAGGAGCGGCCCGGCTTCTTCTTCAAGCCCGTCACGCTCGACAAGTCCGTCGCGCGTGCCATGTTCGACCCCGCGTACCGGGTGCCGCTGTACGAGACGGTGCTGCACGACTCGGTGGTCAGCACCGACCGCTGGGAGCTCTCCCTCTACAAGCTGCCGGAGCAGAAGCGGGACCGCGCGCTGCTCGCCATGCTCTACAACACCCCGGTCAACCTGGCGCTCGACAGCAAGGTGCTGGACGCGCACGGCAAGGAGATCGCCGCCATGCAGCGCTTCTTCGCCGGTATCCAGAAGGCCGCGGGCACCGAGGCGATGACGGACTTCCGGACGCTCACCGCCGATCACCAGGTGCAGCAGACCACGTTCGGCGGCCGGGACGCGCTGAAGATCACCGCCAACTTCGGCAGCGACGCCTACCGCGGCCTGCCCGGCGGCTGCGTCCAGGCCACCGGCCGCGGCCTGGACGGCCCGCAGCGGTTCTGCCCGGAGGGCTGAGCTCCCTGGCGCCGTCCTCTGGTCGCGATCTATCGCGTTTCGCTACGCTACGGATGTGGACGCATCTGACAACGGGGGACAGCGCCCCGCATCCGTGGATCTCACCAAGCCCGCGCAGGCCCCGCCCGCCGAGGCCGCGATCCGGGCCTCGGACGCCGACCGGGACCGCATCGCGGCGATCCTGCGCGAGGCGCTGGCCGAGGGCCGGCTGGACGCCGAGGAGCACGCCGAGCGCATCGACGGCGTCTACCGCGCCAAGACCATGGGCGAGCTGGAGCCGCTGATCCGCGACCTGCCCGCGGCGCGGGAGCGGGCGGACGCGCACCGGACGGCGTCCGCGTACGCCCCGGAGCCGCCCGCCGGTCCGCCCGCCGGCCTGTCGGCCACCAGCCTGATCGGCGTCTTCAGCTCGGCGGTCCGCAAAGGCCGCTGGCGGGCGCCGGCGCGGCTGACGGCGGTGGCGGTCTTCGGCGCGGTGGAGATCGACCTGACCGAGGCGCTCTTCACGCAGCAGCACCTGCACATCAACGCCGTCTCCGTCTTCGGCAGCGTGGAGATCCGGGTGCCGGAGAACGTCACGCTGCGCGGCGGCGGCTCCGGCGTCCTCGGCGCCTTCGAGGCCGAGACGTACGAGACGGACGACCCGGCGGCACCGGTGATCACGGTCAACGGCTTCGCGCTGCTCGGCAGCATCGAAGCCAAGCCGAAGCGCGGCAAGTGGATCGGCGATCTGCACGCCCGGATGCACGGCCGGATGCGGGACCACAGGGAACGGCGGCACCGGCACATGTAAAGCACACATGTAAGGCGCACCTGTAAGGGCCGCCGCATCCGACGCTGCTTTCAACGCGTACGCCACGGTGTGCATAGAGCCGCGTACAGCGGGTAGGGCTGGTGCATCGTCTCTCGTACGGCTGCGGGGTGTGCGAAACGTCGTGCGCAGCGAGACGGGCAAGTGGTGACTGAAATCGCCGAGCCGTCGTCAGGAGTAGACCGTGCTGCTACCGCATCAGCCCCTGCAGGAGGCCGCCGTCGTGCCCGCCCAGCGAGTGCCCGCCAGGGACGAGGCGGGACCCTGGCACTCCGAGGCGGTGTGCCGACGGGACGAGGCGGGACTCTTCTTCGCGCCGTCGAAGGAGCCGACGGCCGCCCGGCTGGCCAGGGAGGAAGCCGCGAAGCGGGTCTGTGCCCGCTGCCCCGTGATGATCGAGTGCCGGGAGCACGCCCTGCTCCAGCCCGAGCCGTACGGCGTCTGGGGCGGCCTGACCGCCGCCGAGCGCCGCGTCGTGCTGGCCCGTCGCCGGCGCCGCGACGCCGAGCTGCAGCGCTCGGCCCGGATGCCGGCCGCGGGCTGAAGTCCGTAGGAACGGTACGACCGACGGCCCGGTGCCCCGCCGTTCTCGCGGCGGGGCACCGGGCCGTCGGTCTGCCGGGCGGCGTCTCAGCTGGGCCGCTCGAAGTCGATCGAGCTGTAGGCGCGCAGCTTGGAGAGCCGGTGCTCGGAGTCGATCTGCCGGATCGTGCCGGACTTGGAGCGCATTACCAGCGACTGGGTGGTGGCGGTCTCCGCGCGGTAGCGGACGCCGCGCAGCAGTTCGCCGTCGGTGATGCCGGTGGCGACGAAGAACACGTTCTCGCCGCTGACCAGGTCGTCGGTGTGCAGGACGCGGTCCAGGTCGTGGCCCGCGTCCAGCGCCCGCTGCCGCTCCTCGGCGTCCTTGGGCCACAGCTTGGCCTGGATCGTGCCGCCCAGGCACTTGATCGCGCAGGCCGTGATGATGCCCTCGGGCGTGCCGCCGATGCCCAGCAGCAGGTCCACGCCGGTGCCTTCGCGCACGGCCATGATCGCGCCGGCCACGTCGCCGTCGGCGATGAACCGGATGCGGGCGCCGGCCTCGCGGATCTCCTTGACGATGCCGTCGTGCCGGGGGCGGTCCAGTACGACGACGGTGACGTCCTCGGGGCTGGACTTCTTCGCCTTGGCGATGCGGCGGATGTTCACGCCGACGGGCGCGTTGATGTCGACATAGTCGGCGGCCTCGGGGCCGGTGACCAGCTTGTCCATGTAGAAGACGGCGGACGGGTCGAACATGGAGCCGCGGTCGGCGACGGCCATGACGGAGACCGCGTTGGCCATGCCCTTGGCCGTCAGCGTCGTACCGTCCACGGGGTCCACGGCCACGTCGCACTCGGGGCCGGTCCCGTCGCCCACGCGCTCGCCGTTGTACAGCATCGGCGCCTGGTCCTTCTCGCCTTCGCCGATGACGACCACGCCGTTCATGGAGACGGTGTGAATCAGGGCACGCATGGCCTTGACCGCGGCGCCGTCCGCGCCGTTCTTGTCGCCACGGCCGACCCAGCGGCCCGAGGCCATGGCGCCGGCCTCGGTGACCCGGACGAGTTCCAGGGCGAGGTTGCGGTCGGGGGCTTCGGGGCTGACCTCGAGCTGGGACGGCAGATGATGCTCGGTCATCGGAGCGCACCTTTCTGTACGGCGACGGCCGGTTAGGTGAGGGTTCGCTTGACCTTATCGCTATGTCGAGAAAATGAGCAGAGGGGCCCACGGATGAGCACCGCAAGCCGGACAGGGTGCGGTGGGTGGGGGCCTTGTCCGGCTCGTACCCGGCATGGGGGACCATAGAGGGCGTGGCTGGTATGCGAGGCAAGCAGACGGTGCGGGACATGGTCCTGTCGATGGCGGTGATCGGCGTGGTCGTCGCGGCGATTTACTTCTTCATCCCGCACGACGACAGCAAGGGCGCCGAGAACAGCGCGGTGAAGACGGTCGGCTACCGCGTGGAGCTCGCGACCGCCCGGCGCGCGGCACCGTATCCGGTCGCCGCGCCCGAGGGGCTGCCCAAGGGCTGGCGTGCCACCTCCGTCTCGTACGAGGCGAGCAGCGACGGCAAGGGCGGCGCCTGGCACCTGGGCTTCCTCGACCCGAAGGGCCAGTACGCGGCGGTCGAGCAGAGCGACGCGCCGGCCCGCGAGTACGTCAAGAAGGTCACGCTGGACGCCACCCCGGCCGGCGGCAGCCGGCAGGTCGACGGCGCCCGCTGGGACGAGTACAAGGGCGACACGTACAAGGCCCTCGTGCACAAGGAGTCCGGCCACACCACGGTCGTCACCGGCACCGCGTCCTATGACGGCCTCGCGGAGCTGGCGGGCGCGCTCAAGGCGAAGAACGAGAAGTAGACGAGAAGCGGCGGCGTCATCGCATACGGCAGAGGCCGCCGCACCCGGAGTGGGTGCGGCGGCCTCTTGTCGTACGCGATGGCGTACGCGGTGAACCGTGCGGCCGTGGCTCAGACGGTGGTGACGGCGTCCTCGAAGGACAGGCGCGGGGAGCGCGGGAAGAAGGCGTCCGCGCCCGGCTTGCCGATGTTGATCACCATGAAGGACTTCTGCTTGCCGTCGCCGAAGAACTCCTTGTCGATGGCGGTGAAGTCGAAGCCGGTCATCGGGCCGGCGGCCAGGCCCGCGGCGCGGACGCCGAGGATGAAGTAACCGGCCTGCAGGGTGGCGTTCTGAGTGCCGGCGACCTCGCGCGCCGCCGCCTCGGAGAAGAACGTGTCCTTGATGCCCGGGGCGTGCGGGAACAGCGTCGGCAGCTTCTCGTGGAAGTCCAGGTCCACGGAGAGGACGACGGTCAGCGGGGCCGACAGCGTCTTCGGGCCGTTGGCGCCCATGGCGTGCTCGACGAGGCGCTTGCGGGCGTCCTCGGAGCGGACCAGCGTCAGGCGCAGCGGCGACTGGTTGAAGGCGGTCGGGGCGAACTTCACCAGGTCGTAGATGGCCTGTACCTGCTCGTCGGTGACCGGCTCGTCCGTGAACGTGTTGGCGGTCTGGGCCTCGCGGAAGAGGAGGTCAGCAGCGGCGGCGTCAAGGGCGAGAGTCATGGAGGGCACCTCGGTGATTCGTGGTGGTTCCGGGCCGGGAACGGTCCGGTCGTACAGCTTCTACTTTAACGTCGATAGGTTAACCTTAAACTAAAACGCGGGCGTTGAGACCCGATTCACATACCCGTGAGGGGGTTACTCCTCCGCCTGCTCTTCCTCCGCCAGCGCCGCGTCCAGCCGGGCCCGGGCGCCGTCCAGCCAGCGCCGGCACACCTTCGCCAGCTCCTCGCCGCGCTCCCACAGCGCGAGCGACTCCTCCAGCGTCGTGCCGCCCGCCTCCAGGCTGCGGACCACCTCGATCAGCTCGTCCCGCGCCTGCTCGTACCCGAGCGTGGACGTCACGTCCGGCGCGCCCGCCGCCTCTGTACCGGCTTCGCCGTCCGTGTCCATGCCCGTGTCCGTCTTCGCCTTGGCCATGGGGCCCAGCCTAAGCGGGGGGTGTGACAGCGCCGTCGGGAACGGCGCCGCCGCCGTCCACGCGGCGGACCGTGAAATCGCCCTCGGCCACCCGGGCCCGCAGCTCCTCGTCCGCGCCGACCTCCTCGGGGGAGCGGACCGCGCTGCCGTCGGAGCGCTGCAGTACCGCGTAACCGCGCTCCAGCGTCGCCTTGGGGGAGAGCGCCACCACTCGCGCGAGGGTGTGCGACAGCTCGGAGTCGGCCCGGTCCAGCAGATGGCCCAGCGTGCGCCGGCCGCGCTCCAGCAGGGCGGTGACCTGCTCCTCGCGGGCCTCCACCATGCGGTGCGGCTCCCGTATGCACGGGCGGTTCAGCGCGCCCGCGAGGCCGCGCTCCTCGCGCTCCAGGAAGCCGGTCACCGAGCGCAGCGCCCGCTCGCGCAGGTGCCGGATGCGGACCAGCTCCTCGCCCACGTCCGGTACGACCTTCTTCGCCGCGTCCGTCGGCGTCGAGGCGCGCAGGTCGGCGACCAGGTCCAGCAGCGGGCTGTCCGGCTCGTGCCCGATCGCCGACACGACGGGCGTACGGGCCTCGCCCACGGTGCGCACCAGCTGCTCGTCGGAGAACGGCAGCAGGTCCTCCACGCTGCCGCCGCCCCGCGCCACGATGATCACGTCCACGTCCGCCCGTGCGTCCAGCTCCCGCACCGCCTCGATCACCTGCGGTACGGCGTGCACCCCCTGCACCGCGACGTTCCGCACCTCGAAGCGGACGGCGGGCCAGCGGTGCCGGGCGTTCTCCAGCACGTCCCGCTCGGCCGCGCTCGCCCGACCGCACACCAGCCCGATCAGCTGCGGCAGGAACGGCAGCGGGCGCTTGCGCTCCGCCGCGAACAGCCCCTCGGCGGCCAGCGCCTTCTTCAGCATCTCCAGCCGCGCCAGCAGCTCGCCGACGCCCACCGGCTTGATCTCGGCGGCCCGCAGCGAGAGCTGGCCGCGCGGCGCGTACCACTCCGGCTTCGCGTGCACCACGACCCGGGCGCCCTCGCTGATCACGTCGGCGACCTTGTCGAAGACCTGGCGGTAACACGTCACGCTCAGCGAGATGTCGTGCGACGGGTCGCGCAGCGTCATGAAGACGACGCCGGCGCCGGGCCGCCGGGAGAGCTGGGTGATCTGCCCCTCGACCCACACCGCGCCGAGCCGGTCGATCCACCCGCCGATGAGGCGCGACACCTCGCCGACCGGGATGGGGGTCTCTGCGGACGTCTGTAGAGCCATTCCCTGAGGGTATCGGCGGGGACTGACGGGCGGCCGGTGCCGCCCGTCAGCTCGCCCGAGCCGCAGTTTCAGTCCGTCCGCGCCGCGCCGCGTCGCTTCGCATACTGCGCAGCCAGTACCACCAGCCCCACCACCAGCCACGCCCCGCCGACCACCTGGGCGGTGGGCGACGCCTCGACGATCACCGCGACCACCACCGCCAGGCCCAGCAGCGGGACGATCAGGTGGGCCAGTACACCCTGTGACGCGGCCCGCTTGCGCAGCCAGAAGTAGCCGATCACCGACGCGTGCAGCAGCCCGAAGGCGGTCAGCGCGCCGACGTTCACGATCGAGGACAGGTGGTCCAGGCCGTCGTCCCGGCGCGCCGCCCACACGGCCGCGATCAGTGTGACCACCGCCGCGCCCAGCAGCGCCCGGCGCGGTACCCCGCTCCCCGCGTCCACCTTCGCCATCGCCCCCGGCAGCCGCCGGTCCCGGGCCATCGCGAACAGCAGCCGCCCGGCGGCCGCCTGCCCGGCCAGCGCCGCGAACGCCGCGCCGATCGCCTTGCTCGCCGCGACCAGCTTCTGCAGCCACTCGCCGGCCGCCGCGTTCGCCGTCGCGTAGAAGGCGTCGCCCTGTTCGGCCGGCTTCGCCGCCAGCTCGGCCGCCGACATCGGCGCGAGCAGCGCCGCGAGGTACGTCTGCACGGCGAACAGCACCCCCGCCACCACCAGGCAGGTCAGCACCGCCCGGGCCACCCGCCGCCCGCCCCCGGACGCCTCCTCCGCGAACGCGGCGATCGCGTCGAAGCCCAGGTACGACAGCACCGCCACCGACACCGCCGACAGCACCGCGCTCGTCGAGAAGCCGCCCTCACCCGTGAACGGCACCGACCAGCCGCGCTGCGCGCCGTCCGTCGCCAGCACCCACACCGCCGCCACGACGAAGACCACCAGCACCAGGATCTCCATGGCCAGCACCAGGAAGCCCACCACGGCCGCGGTCCGTACCCCCCACAGATTCAGCAGCGTGGTGACGACCACCGCGACCGCCGTCCAGATCCACTGGTGCACCGACGGCACCAGGGAGTGCAGCGCGATCCCGGAGAAGAGGTACGCCACCGCCGGGATCAGCAGGTAGTCCAGCATCGCCATCCAGCCCGCGACGAAGCCCGCGCCCTCGCCCAGGCCGACCCGGGCGTAGGTGAAGACCGAGCCGGCCTGCGGCGCGACCCGCACCATCTGTGCGTACGAGTACGCCGTGAAGGCCATCGCGATGGTCGCGACGACGTACACGAGGGTGATCGCGCCGTGCGACTTGGCCTGGAGCGTGCCGAAGATGCCGACCGGCGCCATCGGGGCGATGAAGAGCAGGCCGTAGACGATCAGATCCCGGAAGGACAGGGACCGCTTCAGCCGGCCCCCGGCGGCCAGGGTGGCGCCGGAGCCGCTGTCGGTACCGGCGCCGCCGTCGGGATCGGGGACGCCGCCGGACGGGGGCTGCGGCTCGGCGGTTGGGGACATGGCGGACACCTCTGCAGGACGAACGGGCCGACGGCGGTCGGCGGCCTCACATGATCGTCGGCCGTCCCGCCGTTTCGGGCAAGCCGCCCTGCCGTACCGATATATGCCCCCGTAACGCCAGGTCCCGACCCCTGGCCAGGCCTTCCGTTCGCCGCCACCCCGACCCGTACGATGGGGACCATGACCACCCCGACTTCCCGCCGCGTCCTCCTCGCCGCCCCCCGCGGATACTGCGCCGGCGTGGACCGAGCCGTCATCGCCGTCGAGCAGGCCCTGGAGCAGTACGGCGCGCCCGTCTATGTGCGCCACGAGATCGTCCACAACAAATACGTGGTCAAGACGCTGGAGAAGAAGGGCGCGATCTTCGTCGAGGAGACGGAGGAAGTGCCCCCGGGCAACATCGTCATCTTCTCCGCGCACGGTGTCGCGCCGGCCGTCCACGACGAGGCCAAGCGCGGCAAGCTCGCCACCATCGACGCCACCTGCCCGCTGGTCACCAAGGTCCACAAGGAAGCCGTCCGCTACGCCAAGGAGGACTACGACATCCTCCTGATCGGCCACGAGGGCCACGAAGAGGTCATCGGCACCAGCGGCGAGGCCCCCGACCACATCACCCTGGTCGACGGCCCCGAGGACGTGCAGAACGTCGACGTCCGCGACCCGGACAAGGTCGTCTGGCTCTCCCAGACCACCCTCTCGGTCGACGAGACCATGGAGACGGTCGACGCCCTCAAGGGGCGCTACCCCAACCTCCTCTCCCCGCCCAGCGACGACATCTGCTACGCCACGCAGAACCGCCAGATCGCGGTGAAGCAGATGGGCGCCGAGGCCGACCTCGTCATCGTCGTCGGCTCCAAGAACTCCTCGAACTCCGTCCGTCTCGTCGAGGTCGCGCTCGGCGCCGGTGCCAAGGCCGCGCACCTGGTCGACGGCGCCGAGGAGATCGACGAGGCGTGGCTGGAAGGCGTCGGCACGGTCGGCGTCACCTCCGGCGCCTCGGTCCCCGAGGTCCTCGTCGAGGGCGTACTGGAGTGGCTGGCGCAGCGCGAGTACGAGGACGTGGAGACGGTCACCGCCGCCACCGAGTCCATCCACTTCTCGCTGCCCAAGGAGCTCCGCCGCGACCTGCGCGCGGAGGCCAAGGCGGCGACGGAGGACTGATCCACCGCAAGACGGAGGAATGATCCAAGACGGAGGACTGATCCACCGCGGTCCCTGAGACTCTCTGCGGCCGGCTCGCCCCTTTGAGGGGTGAGCCGGCCGCTGCGCGCCTAGCCTTTCCCCATGAACGTATTCGGCGTGGACATCGGCGGTTCGGGCATCAAGGGTGCCCCCGTGGACCTGGAACGCGGCGAGCTGGCGGAGGAGCGCTTCAAGGTGCTCACCCCGCACCCGGCCACCCCGGAGGCGGTCGCCGACGGCGTCCAGCAGGTGGTGGAGCACTTCGGCTGGTCGGGGCCGGTGGGGGCGACGTTCCCGGGGGTGGTGACGGGCGGGGTGACCCGTTCGGCCGCCAATGTCCACAAGTCCTGGATCGGCACCGACGCCGCCGCCCTGCTGACCTCCCGGCTCGGCGGCGAGGCCGGCGGCTGCGAGGTCACGGTACTGAACGACGCGGACGCGGCCGGGCTCGCCGAGATGCACTTCGGAGCCGCCCGCGGCCGTATGGGCACGGTCATCATGCTCACGCTGGGCACCGGCATCGGCAGCGCCGTCTTCACCGACGGGCAGCTGGTCGCCAACACCGAGCTCGGCCACCTCGAACTGGACGGTCACGACGCCGAGACCCGCGCCTCGACCCGGGTCAAGGACGAGGAGGACCTGAGCTGGCACGAGTGGGCGCCCCGGCTGCAGAAGTACCTCCGGCACGTCGAGATGCTCTTCACGCCCCAGCTGTTCGTGATCGGCGGCGGGGTGAGCCGCAAGGCCGCGAAATTCCTGCCGCTGATCGAAGGCGTCAGGGCCGAGATCGTGCCTGCGCAGCTTCAGAACAACGCGGGGATCGTAGGTGCCGCAATGGCCGCCCGGCGGGCTTCCCACCCGGCCGCTGCCGCTCCGGCCCCTGGTCAGGACGCCGGTCTCGGGGCCGCCGCCGCGAGTAACGCCTTCAGGAGCCGGTGCCCGGTGGCCTCGCGCCGCCAGACGATGGTGCCGATCCCGCACTCGATCACCAGGAGCAGCTCGGC
>NZ_JBEPFC010000154.1:0-17322 GCF_040301705.1 Streptomyces sp. NPDC000151
GGCGCAGCTCGGCGACGGCGGCGGCGACCGGGCGGGCGCGGCGGTAGGAGCGGGTGGAGGTCATCGCGTCGAAGGCGTCGGCGACCGCGACCACCCGGGCGAATTCGGGGATCTCGCGCCCCCGGAGGCCGTACGGGTAGCCCTTGCCGTCCATGCGTTCGTGGTGGTGCAGGATCGCGGCCCTGGCCTCGCCGAGGAATCCGATGCCGCGGACGATCTCGTGGCCGTACTCCGGGTGCAGTTCGATGACGCGGCGCTCTTCGGAGGTGAGCGGGCCGTCCTTCTGGAGCAGTCGGGTGGGCACGCCGAGCTTGCCGACGTCGTGCAGGATGCCGGCGAAGCGCAGTACTTCGAGGCGGTCCTCGGCCATGCCCAGCTCGCGGGCGATCATCACCGAGGCGCGGCCGACGCGTTCGCTGTGGCCGCGGGTGTAGCGGTCCTTGAGGTCGACGGCCTGCACGAGGGCGCGGATGGTGGCCTGGTGCGCCGCGCGCTCGCGGTGGTACTGCGCGAAGACCCAGCAGGAGATGTACATGGGCAGCAGGACCAGGAGCGCGGCGGCGGGCCCGTAGGAGCTGCGCCAGAGGACGGCCATCATCAGCCCGGCCAGGCCGTGCACCAGGTGCGGGGCGAGCGAGCGGAGCAGCAGGCCGCGCCAGGCGGTGCGCGGCGAGTGCCGCTCGGCGGCGACGAGGACGCCGCCGTCCAGGACCGCCAGGACGGCGCAGAAGGCCGTCGTGGCGGCCGCGGCGGGCAGCAGCGCGTAGGGGAATTCGGGGGTGAGGACGGCGCGGCTGCCGCCCGCGCCGAAGACCTGCGCCGCGGCCCAGGCGGCCAGGGCCAGTTCGGCGGCGTGCCAGACGCGGCGGGCGGCGGCGGAGCGCTCCGCGGTACCGGAGAGGAGCGCGCCGGGGAGGACCACCAGGGCGGCAGCGGCGGGCGGCAGCAGGAAGACCCCGGCGAGCAGCACGGGGCAGCCCCACCGGGGCGGCATGCCGTCGCCGTGCCCCGGCGCGCCGCCGGCCGAGGTGCGGCCACCGGTCAGCGGGCAGTTGCGCATCCGCTCGCAGGCGGCGTAGAGCACGGCGAGCAGGGCCACGGTGGGCCAAGGCGTGCCCGCGGCGGGCAGGGCGGCGGGGGCGGCACAGCCGGCCGCCGCCAGGACAGCACATCCGATGTACGCGTACGCGCCCACGGGCAGCTGCCGCATGGCGCCCTCCTCCCCGCACCGAGCGTGTCGCTTCAGGTCCGGTGAGCTTAGAAGGCGTGGGCGGCGCGTGCGGGCGCATCCGGGGATTGGGTGGGGCTCGTCCGCCCGCCCTCACCCGATGGAGTGACCCGGCGCGTTATTCGGCGCGCGCCGCCTCGGTGCGTGCATCGGTTTCGGTCGGTCCGGCCTGGTGCCCGGGTCCCTCGGCGGCCGCCGATTCCTGCGCCTGTTCCAGCACGCTCTTCTCGGGCACGGCCTCGCCGGACCGGATCAGCTCGATCCGTCCCATGACCTTCGAGCGCAGGTCGGTGGGGACGTCGTCGTGGCCGCAGCAGCGCTTGACGAGCTTCTTGACCGCCTGTTCGAGGCCGTACTTCTCCAGGCAGGGCGAGCACTCGTCGAAGTGCTCCTCGAACTTCGTGCACTCCCCGTCCGGCATCTCGCGGTCGAGATACTCGTACAGGTGGTCAAGGACCTGGGAGCAGTCCGTCTCGTGCGGGTCTCCGCAGCTCATGATGTGGAGCCTTTCCGATCGTGCGACTCCGTCGTCGCAGCGCCCGCTCCGGCCGGGACCAGCCCGCGGTCCCGGGCGTAGTCCTCGAGCATGCCGCGCAGCTGTCGGCGGCCACGGTGCAGGCGGGACATCACCGTGCCGATGGGAGTTCCCATGATGTCGGCGATCTCCTTGTAGGCAAACCCCTCCACGTCCGCGAGGTACACCGCTATGCGGAATTCCTCGGGAATCGCCTGCAGGGCTTCCTTCACGTCGGAGTCCGGCAGGTGGTCCAGCGCCTGCGACTCGGCGGAGCGCAGTCCGGTCGACATGTGCGACTCGGCGCGCGCCAGCTGCCAGTCCTCGATCTCCTCGGCCGCGCTGCGCTGCGGCTCCCGCTGCTTCTTGCGGTAGGAGTTGATGAAGGTGTTGGTCAGGATGCGGTACAGCCACGCCTTGAGGTTGGTGCCCTCACGGAACTGGTGGAAGGACGCGTACGCCTTGGCATACGTCTCCTGTACCAGGTCCTCGGCGTCCGCGGGATTGCGCGTCATGCGCAGCGCGGCGGAGTACATCTGGTCCAGGAAAGTGAGTGCGTCGCGCTCGAAACGCGCATTGCGCTCGGTCTCCGACTCGCCCTTCGTCTCCGTACGGGCAGCCTCCGCTCGGCCCTCGTTACGTCCTTGTGCCGTGCCGTCGGTCCCTGCGTCGGTACCGGTGACCGGACCCACCTCCTCCAACACCGTGCCGGATCCGGATGCGGATCCGCTCGAATCGGAGAATAGACGACGATCCCGTACCACCGCCGCTCCAGCCGTGACGTGGTGTCCCGCGTGGAGCTGCGCCGGCTCCGGCACAGTCCAGCTGGAGCCCTGCGGTCGGGCCGGGCATGCGATCCCCATGCGGTGGACTCCCATTCCTCGTGCGTACCTGCCTACGCCACCGACAACAGGGCGGGGGCGCCGTGCATTCCCGTGTCCCTCCGGAAGGCCGCGCCGGTCAGTCGGGCAGCCCGACGAGCCACTCGGCGGCCGCCTCCACGATCAGCATGAGGGCCTCGTCCTGGCCGATGGGGGCCTTCTTGGGCACGGCGAAGCCGTGATCGGCGTGCGGCACCTCGACGATCTCGGTGCCCTCGGGGAACTCCTCGGGGCGCCCGAAGGGGTCGCGGCCGCCCTGGACGACCAGGGTGGGCACGCCGGCGCCGGTGAGCTCGTCGGCACGGGACTTCTCGGGCTTGCCCGGCGGGTGCAGCGGGAAGCTCAGGGCGAGGACGGCGTGCGCGCCGAGTTCGTGCGCCGTACGGCAGGCCACCCGCGCCCCGGCACTGCGCCCGCCCGCGACGACCGGCAGCCCGGGCTTCCGCAGCGCGGGCCACAGCGCCGTCCAGGCCGCGTCCAGGGTCTTCGGCGCGGGCGCCAGCTTCTTGCCCGCCACCCGCCAGGGCTGCTCGACGAGCGCGACCGTGACGCCGCGCTCCGGCAGCGCCGCGGCTAGCGCCGCCAGGTCCCGCGCCTCGATGCCGCCGCCCGCGCCGTGGCTCACGGCGAGCACCGTGCGTGCGTCCTGGGCGTGGTGCCAGGTGATCCGGGCCTCGCCCGCCGGTGTGCCGACCGTCTCGCTCTCACTCATGGGGCCATCCTGCCCCGGCGGCGGCGCCCGCACGGCACGGTCAGAAGAGCGTTTCCTCCTCGGGCGCCGCCAGCTCCTTCACCAGTTCGGGGCTGTTGTTGCGGACGTTGCTGACCTCCGTGGAGACGGGGTAGGCGCGCATCATCCCGGCGGGCGGCGGCGCGAGCAGCTCGCGCAGCTCCTCGATGTCCGTGGTGGCCGGGTCCAGCCAGGCGTCCCAGCGGTCCGGCGGCAGGACCAGCGGCATCCGGGGGTGGATGTCGGCGAGCGACCGCGGGCCCGCGGCACCGGACGCGCCGGCCAGCGGCGTGGTCTCGGCGGCCGTGGTGACCACCGTGCAGGTCGCCCACCACGCCTGCGGGTGGTCCGGCGGCAGCGTCGGGTCGCGCCAGAACTCGTACAGCCCGGCCATCGCCATCACGGCGCCGTCGGCCGGCGTGACGAAGTACGGCTGCTTGCGGGCGCGCTTCTTGCGCCCCTGCTCCTCCAGCTGCCGCTCCCCGGAACCCGTCACCCACTCGAAATAGCCGTCGCCGGGGAGCAGGCAGCGGCGGGCCGCGAAGGGCCGCCTGAAGGACGGCTTCTCGTGGACCGTCTCCGCCCTGGCGTTGATCATCTTCACGCCGACGTCGGGTGATTTCGCCCACGACGGCACCAGGCCCCACTTCAAAGGCCGCAGCTGGCGAACCGGTCGCCGCTCCTCGGCGTCTTTGACGGGGCGTTCGAGCACCGCGTAGACGTTCTTGGTGGGGGCGACATTCCAGTCGGGTGCCAGGGTTTCCTCGGGCTCCCACTTCTCGACCTCGAAGATCCCCACCAGATCCTCGGGCCGCCTGCTCGCCGCATACCGTCCGCACATGTATGCCACAGTGCCATGGCACAGCAAGGGGAGAGATGGACACCGACCACATCACCGACGTATGGGACCGGGTTTTCGCCACACAGCCCGATCCGTCGTTCTGGCTGGTCCTGGCCACGGCCGTGGTCGCACTGGCGGTGGTGCTCCCCTACAGCGCCTGGCGGATATCCCGTAACGCCATCACGATCGCGCACGAGGGCGGGCACGGCCTCGTGGCCCTGCTGAGCGGCCGGAAGCTGGACGGCATCCGGCTGCACTCGGACACCTCCGGGCTGACCGTCAGCCGTGGCAAGCCGCACGGCCTCGGCATGATCCTGACCGCAGCGGCCGGCTACACGGCCCCCTCGCTGCTCGGCCTGGCCGGTGCCGCGCTGCTCGCCGCCGGCCACATCACGGCCCTGCTGTGGGGCGCGACGGCCCTGCTGCTGGCGATGCTGGTGATGACGCGGAACGCGTACGGCGTCCTCACGGTGGTGCTCGCCGGCGCCGCGTTCTTCCTGGTCTCCTGGCTGACCACCGCGGAGGTGCAGGCGGCGTTCGCGTACGCGGTGGTGTGGTTCCTGCTGCTGGGCGGGGTGCGGCCGCCGTTCGAGATCCAGGGGAAGCGCAGACGCTCCGGAGGCCGCGTGGACTCCGACCCGGATCAGCTCGCCCGCCTGACGAACGTGCCGGCCGCGGTCTGGCTCGGCCTCTTCCACGTGGTGGCGCTCTGCTCGCTGATCGGCGGCGGCCGGTGGCTGCTGCAGCTGTGAGCCGGTGGCTGCCGCAGGTGAGACATACGCGGCGCCGCTTTACCAGTGCCATGTTTCGTACAGGTTGCACCCCATTTGATCAAGATCCGCACCTCTGGTGAGCCATTAAAGTGAGCTACATGACCGAGAGCCCCGCACACTCCGCCCTCTGGCCGGCCCCCACCGCTCCCGGGGCGGTCGACGCGACCGTCACCGTGCCCGGTTCCAAGTCGGTCACCAACCGTGGCCTGGTCCTGGCCGCGCTCTCCTCCGAGCCCGGCTGGCTGCGCCGCCCGCTGCGCTCCCGCGACACCCTCCTGATGGCCCAGGCGCTGCGCACCATGGGCGTGGGCATCGAGGAGACCATCTCCTCCAACTCCTCCCCCGCCGGCGAGCCCGACGGCACCGGCGAGGCATGGCGCGTGATCCCCGCGGGCCTGCACGGCCCCACCACCGTCGACGTCGGCAACGCCGGTACGGTCATGCGCTTCCTGCCGCCGGTCGCGGCGCTGGCCGACGGCCCGGTCCGGTTCGACGGCGACCCCCGTTCGTACGAGCGTCCGCTGGGCGGCGTCATCGAGGGACTGCGCGCCCTCGGCGCCCGCATCGACGACGACAACCGCGGCGCCCTCCCGATGACGGTGCACGGCACCGGCGGTCTGGACGGCGGCCGGGTCGAGATCGACGCGTCCTCCTCCTCGCAGTTCGTCAGCGCCCTGCTGCTGTCCGCGCCGCGCTTCAACCAGGGCGTGGAGGTACGGCACGTGGGCGACACGCTGCCGTCCATGCCGCACATCCGGATGACCGTGGACATGCTGCGGATCGCCGGCGCGCAGGTGGACACGCCCGAGTCCGGCGGCGAGCCGAACGTCTGGCGGGTCACCCCGGGCGCCCTGCTGGGCCGCGACCTGATCGTCGAGCCGGACCTGTCCAACGCGCAGCCGTTCCTGGCCGCCGCGCTGATCACCGGCGGCCGGGTCACCATCCCGGACTGGCCCGAGCACACCACTCAGCCGGGCGACGCGCTGCGCGAGATCTTCACCGAAATGGGCGGTTCCTGCGAGCTGACCGAGCAGGGGCTGACTTTCAAGGGCAGCGGTCGCGTCCACGGCATCGACATCGACCTGAGCGAGGTCGGCGAGCTGACCCCGGGCATCGCGGCGGTCGCGGCCCTCGCGGACTCCGAGTCCGTGCTGCGCGGCGTCGCCCACCTGCGGCTGCACGAGACCGACCGGCTCGCGGCGCTCACCAAGGAGATCAACGGCCTCGGCGGCGACGTCACCGAGACCGCCGACGGCCTGCACATCCGGCCGCGCCCGCTGCACGGCGGCGTCTTCCACACGTACGACGACCACCGCATGGCCACCGCCGGCGCGCTGCTCGGCCTGGCCGTCAAGGGCGTCGAGGTGGAGAACGTCGCGACCACGGCGAAGACCCTGCCCGACTTCCCGGAGATGTGGACGGACATGCTCAGCCCGGCGGTCCCCGCCCGGAGAGCTTGAGAGTCCGCCGCCATGCGCCGCTACGGCAAGCACCCCGACGAGGACGACATCCGGGTACGTCCCAACCCCAAGGGCAACCGTCCCCGTACGAGCATCCGCCCCAAGCACGAGGACGCCAGTGAGGGCCTGGTCCTCACGGTCGACCGCGGCCGCATCACGGTCCTGATCGAGGACCGCGCGGTCACCGCGATGAAGGCGCGTGAGCTGGGCCGCAAGAGCGTGGTGGTCGGCGACCGGGTCATGGTCGTCGGCGACCTCACCGGCGCCAAGGACACCCTCGCCCGCATCGTGCGGGTCCAGCCGCGCACGTCCGTGCTGCGGCGCACGGCCGATGACGACGATCCGTTCGAGCGGGTGGTGGTCGCCAACGCCGACCAGCTGGCGATCGTCACCGCGCTCGCCGACCCCGAGCCGCGGCCCCGGCTGATCGACCGCTGCCTGGTCGCTGCGTACGACGCGGGGCTGGCACCGCTGCTCGTACTCACCAAGTCCGACCTGGCGTCACCGGACACGCTGCTGGAGTCCTACGGCGCGCTGGGCGTCCCGTACGTCGTCACCAACCGCGACGAGCTGACCGACGGCGCCGCGGCCGACCGGGTGCGCGAGCGGCTGACCGACCGGATCACGGCCTTCGTCGGCCACTCGGGGGTGGGCAAGACCACGCTGGTCAACTCCCTGGTACCGGCGCGGAAGCGGGCCACCGGACACGTCAACGCGGTCACCGGGCGCGGCCGGCACACGACCACCTCGGCGCTGGCGCTGCCGCTGCCGGACGACCGGGGCTGGGTGATCGACACGCCCGGCGTGCGGTCCTTCGGGCTGCACCACATCGACCCCTCGCGGGTCATCAACGCCTTCCCCGACCTGGTACCGGGCACCGCGGAGTGCCCGCGCGCCTGCAGCCACGACGAGCCGGACTGTGCGCTGGATCAGTGGGTGGCCGACGGACACGCCGACCCGGCCCGGCTCTACTCGCTGCGCCGGCTGCTGGCCACCCGGGAGCGGCGCGAGGGCGACTGACGGACCGCGGGAGCGGGGCGGCCGATGCGAAAAGGTGGCTGCCGCGAGCCCTTGGTAACTGCATAATCACATCAGGACAGGGCGAAGCGGTCACCGAACCGACGGAGGCAAACTGATGGCGTGGCTGCTCGTCGTGGTGGCGGGACTTCTGGAGACGGGCTTCGCGGTGTGTCTGAAGCTCTCGCACGGCTTCACGCGGCTGTGGCCCACGATCGCCTTCTGCGCCTTCGCGCTCGGCAGCTTCGGCCTGCTGACCCTCTCCCTGAAGAAGCTGGACGTGGGTCCGGCGTACGCGGTGTGGACCGGGCTCGGCGCTGCCGGCACGGCGGTGTACGGCATGGTCTTCCTCGGCGACGTGGTGTCGACCTTGAAGATCATCTCGATCACGCTGGTCATCGCCGGCGCGATCGGGCTGCAGTTCTCGGGCTCGGCGCACTGACCCGTACTCCCGGTCAGTACGTACCGGTCAGCGCGCGGCCGGGTGGCGCGGCAGGCCCGCGAACGCGCTGCGGACCAGCCGCCCGACCTCCTCGGGATCGGCGGGCGCGACCACGCAGGACAGGGTGAGCCGGACCGCCGTTGTGCAGGCAGTCCCCAGCTCGGTCAGCTCCTCCTTGGGCCAGTCCGCCTCCAGCGCCGCCACCGCCCGGTCGCTGAACCGGCCGACCAGCTCGCTCGGCCCGGGCAGCGGCGCCTCGACGGGCGGCGGCACCACGGGGAAGCCCGTGCGGGGTCCGGGCACGGGCAGCGGGAGCGACTGGTCGGCGGGCGAGGGCAGCCGCTCGTTCCAGCAGCCGGTCAGCACGGCCCGTACGAGGGGGTTGGCGCGGGCGGTACGCAGCGTCCAGTCGGCCGCCGCGGCCAGCCTGGCCTGGGCTTCTTCGGGCAGCGCCGGCGCCCGGCCCGTCGCGTCGGCGGCCGGTCCGGGGCCGGCGGGCGGCTCGCCCGCCGCGGGCCGGGACAGGATGCGCTCCACGCCCGCCAGATACCCCTCGGTCTCGCGGCGCACCAGGGCGCGGGCGAGCCCCTGTTTGCTGCCGAACTCGTTGTAGAGGGTCTGCCGGGAGACTCCCGCCGCGGCGGCGACATCGACCATCCGGACGCCTGCCCAGGGCCGTACTTCGAGCGCCGCGTAGGCGGCGTCCAGTAAGGAATCACGCGCTGCGGGCATCGTTGCCTCCCAGGCCGTCGCGCCCATATGGCCGGTGTGCGCACAGAATTGACGCCCCACCAGATGGTGTCAAGGGTCCGGACCAAAGGTCTGCCGACGGGTGCGGAGGGGGTTTCCGGAAGTCGCCACGTTCCGCGACGAGTGCGGGATTTTCCGTGCTCAGGTACCGGGAAAGATAGTGTTCGCACATGGCCGACTACCACGATGATCTCCGTCTCGCCCACGTCCTCGCGGACGCCGCGGACGCCGCGACCATGGAACGGTTCAAGGCGCTCGACCTGAAGGTCGAGACGAAACCGGACATGACGCCCGTGAGCGAGGCGGACAAGGCGGCCGAAGAGCTCATCCGCGGCCACCTCGCACGTGCCCGGCCGCGCGACGCGGTGCTCGGCGAGGAGTTCGGCTCCGAGGGGTCCGGGCCGCGTCGCTGGATCATCGACCCGATCGACGGCACGAAGAACTACGTGCGCGGGGTGCCCGTGTGGGCCACCCTGATCGCCCTGATGGAGCGCGGCGAGGGCGGCGACCGTCCGGTCGTCGGCGTGGTCTCCGCGCCCGCGCTGCACCGCCGCTGGTGGGCCGCCGAGGGGCTGGGCGCCTACACCGGCCGCAGCCTGACCTCAGCCCAGCGTCTCCAGGTGTCGAGCGTCGGGCGCATCCAGGACGCGTCGTTCGCCTACTCCTCGCTCACCGGCTGGGAGGAGCGCGGCACGCTGGGCGGCTTCCTGGACCTCTCGCGGGAGGTGTGGCGGACCCGCGCGTACGGCGACTTCTGGCCCTACATGATGGTGGCCGAAGGTTCCGTGGACATCTGCGCCGAGCCGGAGCTGTCGCTCTGGGACATGGCGGCCTGCGCCGTGGTCGTGCAGGAGGCCGGCGGGCGCTTCACGGGCCTGGACGGGGCCCCGGGCCCGCACAGCGGCAACGCGGCGGCCTCCAACGGGCTGCTGCACGAGGACCTGCTGACCTACCTGCGGGACTGACCGCCCTCTCGCGGCCACTCCCGCAGATCTTCAAACGGCGCTTTGGGGCGCGTGACCGGCAGACCGGTCCTCACGCGCCCCTTGTCGCCCGCCGTGGAGCATGTGAACATGAGAATCCCCCCGCTTGTGCATTTGTGAAAACTTTCTCCAGGCGCTTCCGGCGCCGGAATGTCCTTTGCGGGGTCTCACCAAGGAGGTGGCTCCACTCCATGCCCATGTACGTCCGCGACGCCATGAGCACGGTGGTCCTCACCATCGGGCCCGCACACACTCTCCGGCAGGCAGCACACTTGATGGCGGCACGGCGCGTCGGCGCGGCCGTCGTCCTGGACGCCGACGCCGGTGGACTCGGCATTCTCACCGAGCGCGACATCCTCAATTCCCTCGGCGCCGGGGAGAACCCCGACTACGAAGCCGCAGGGACCCACACCACCACGGACGTGGTCTTCGCCGCTCCGGAGTGGACCCTGGACGAGGCCGCCACCGCGATGGTGCACGGCGGCTTCCGCCACTTGATCGTCCTGGACGACCGGGAGCCGGTGGGCGTGGTGTCCGTACGCGACATCATGCGCTGCCGCTCGACCGCCCGGGAACGGGCGACGGCGATACTGGCCTGACGCGGACCCCTGCGGCCTGACGCGGGCCGGCGCGGCCTGGCCCACGGCGGCCCGGCATGGGCCGGCGCGGGCGGGCGCGGGCCGGCGCGCGTCGGAAAAGCCGAGGAGGCCGGCCGCCCGAGGGCAGCCGGCCTCCTCTGTCCGGGGTGAAGGGGCCCCGGAAGACGCGGTCCGCGCAGTGGTGACGGGTCAGCCGCGCAGGGCCTGGACCGCGGCCTCCAGTCGCTTGCCGTAGTCCGCGTCCGCCTTGCGGAAGTTCTCGATGGCGCGCTGCGCGATGTCGTCGCGCGAGACCTTCGAGATGAACCCCGCGAGGTTGCTGACCAGGCGCTCCTTCTCGTCCTCCGACATCAGGCGGTAGAGGTTGCCCGCCTGCACGAAGTCGTCGTCCTCGGCGTGCGAGGGCGCCGCGGTCTTGCCGGAGTCACCGCTGACCGGCAGCGGCTCCCACAGCGGACGGCCGGTCTCGACCGGACCGCCGAAGCTGTTCGGCTCGTAGTTCTTCTGGCCCGCGTGGCGGCCGTCGTACAGCGCGCCGTCCCGGCCGTGGGTGCGCGCCTCGGCGGCGTGCGGGCGGTTCACCGGCAGGTGGTCGGCGTTGATGCCGACGCGGTAGCGGTGGGCGTCGCCGTACGCGAAGAGGCGGCCCTGCAGCATCTTGTCCGGCGAAGGGCCGATGCCCGGCACGAAGTGGTGCGGGGAGAAGATCGACTGCTCGACCTCGGCGAAGATGTTCTGCGGGTTGCGGTTCAGCTCCAGCTTGCCGATCTCGATGACCGGGTAGTCCGCCTTCGGCCAGACCTTGGTCAGGTCGAACGGGTTGAAGCGGTAGTTCGCCGCCTCCGAGGCAGGCATGATCTGCACGCCGACGGTCCAGCTCGGGAAGTCGCCGCGCTCGATCGACTCACGCAGGTCCCGCTGGTGGCTGTCGGGGTCCTCACCGGCGAGCTTGTTGGCCTCGTCCTGGGTGAGGCACTTGATGCCCTGGTCGGTCTTGAAGTGGTACTTGACCCAGAAGACCTCGCCGGCCTCGTTGTTCCACTGGAACGTGTGCGAGCCGAAGCCGTCCATGTGGCGGTAGGACGCGGGGATGCCGCGGTCACCGAAGAGCCAGGTCACCTGGTGGGTGGACTCCGGGCTCAGACCCCAGAAGTCCCAGACGTTGTCCGCCTCCTGCGAGCCGGTGTACGGGTCGCGCTTCTGGGTGTGGATGAAGTCCGGGAACTTGATGGCGTCCTTGATGAAGAACACCGGGGTGTTGTTGCCGACGAGGTCGTAGTTGCCCTCTTCGGTGTAGAACTTCAGCGCGAAGCCGCGGGGGTCACGCACCGCGTCCGCCGCGCCGAGGTTGCCCGCGACGGTCGAGAAGCGGAGGAACGTCTCGGTCTGCTTGCCGACCTGGGAGAGGAACTTCGCGCGGGTGTACTTCGTCACGTCCGCGGTCACGGTGAACGTGCCGTACGCACCGGCGCCGCGGGCGTGCACGATCCGCTCCGGGATGCGCTCACGGTTGAAGTGCGCGAGCTTCTCGATCAGCTGCTGGTCCTGAATCAGGCCGGGGCCGCCGATGCCGGCCGTCTCGCTGTTCTGGTTGTCCGCGACCGGAGCACCGGTCTCCGTGGTCAGCGGTCCGGTGCTGCTTTCTACCGACACGTGCGCCTCCTGTGTAAATACCTGCCCTTGGCTTGCGCCGCAACCGATCTTACATTGGACAATGTCTAAGTCAAGAAGGATGAGAAATCCGTACCCGATCCGGTCATGGACCACCACTGGTACCCTGGCTCATATCTGACTGATGGGTGATTGGCATGAGTGACCTGCTCGAACGACTCCGGGGACGCGGCTGGCGGCTGACCGCACAGCGTCGCGTCGTCGCCGAGGTCCTGGACGGGGACCACGTCCACTACACCGCCGACGAGGTGCACGCGCGGGCGACCGAGCTGCTGCCGGAGATCTCCCGCGCCACCGTCTACAACACGCTCGGCGAGCTCGTGCTGCTCGGCGAGGTGCTGGAGGTCAGCACGGACGGCCGGGCGAAGCGGTACGACCCCAACGCCCACCACGACCATCACCACCTGGTCTGCTCGCAGTGCGGCACGATCCGTGACGTCCACATCGCGAGCGACCCGATCAGCGCCCTGCCCGAGCCGGAACGATTCGGCTTCGAGGTCTCGGAGGTCTCGGTCACCTATCGCGGCACATGCCCGAACTGCGCTCGCGCCTGACCCGTACGCCGCCACGGCACCTCCTCTCCGCTCCGCCGATCATTGCAGCCCGCCGCCTTTCGCGGCGGGCTTTTCGGTATGCCGGGCGCATCCGCGGACGACGCGCATCGGCGCGCGGCACACGGCGGTGCGCGGCGCACGCCTCTTCCAGTTTCTGACGGGCCGTCATATCGTGCCTCGCGCCACGCCCCACGGCTGCCCGGGACCGCCGCGGCAGCCGGTCCGCACTCCGCGAGGAGCACACCGTGGGAGAGCCGCACCCGCCGCACCCGCCGCCCCCGTCCCCCTCCCCAGCCCCGCCCGCCGCTCCGGCCCTGCGCGCCCGTGCGCTCGGCCGCTCCTTCGGCCGCGGCCGCAAGGCGCTGACCGCGCTCGGCCCGCTCGACCTCGACATCGCCGCGGGCGAGTTCGTCTGCCTGGTCGGCCCCTCGGGCTGCGGCAAGTCCACGCTGCTGCGGATCGCCGCCGGACTGCTCCGGCCCGGCACGGGCGAGCTGGAGATCCACGCCACGAGTGCGCGCCCGGCCGCGATGATCTTCCAGGACTACGGCATCTACGACTGGAAGTCCGTACTGGCCAACGTCCGCTTCGGCCTGGACGTGCAGCGCGTGCCCCGCAAGGAGGCCGATGCCCGCGCCCGCTCCTGGCTGGCCCGCATGGGCCTCGCGGAGTTCGCCGACGCCTACCCGGCGGCGCTCTCCGGCGGCATGCGCCAGCGCGTGGCCATCGCCCGCGCCCTCGCCGTGGAGCCCGAGCTGCTGCTCATGGACGAGCCGTTCGCCGCCCTGGACGCCCAGCTGCGCACGATCCTGCAGGACGAGCTGCTGGACCTCACCCAGCACACCCGTACCACCACGCTCTTCATCACGCACAGCCTCGAAGAGGCGCTCGTCCTCGGCGACCGGGTTCTGGTGATGTCCGCCCGTCCCGGCCGCGTCATCGCCGAGCGCCGCCCACCGTTCGGCCGCCCCCGTAGCGGAGCGGTGCGCAGCGCTCCGGAGTTCACCGCGCTCAAGGCCGAGCTGTGGGAGCTGCTGCGCGGCGAGGTCGACGCCCGCTCCGGTACGGGCGCGTACTCCGGTACGGGCACGCGCTCCGGTACGGGCACGGATCCGCGCCCCGGTACCGGCACGGAGGCGGTGCCCGCATGACGCTCACCGACCGCTCCGTACCGCGCGAGACCGTCCTCGTGCGCCGCCCCGGCCCTCAGGAGCTGCGTCCGCAGCGCACGTACAGGCGCCGCCGCACCCTTGAAGCGGCGCTCGCCCTCGCCGTCCCGGCCGCCCTGGTGCTGCTGTGGCAGCTCGCCGCCGTACAGGGCTGGATCGACGCCCGTATCTATCCGGCGCCCGGCACCATCCTGGCCGACGGCTGGGACCGGGCGCTGGCCGGTGCCCTGTGGCCGGACGTGTGGGCCACCCTGCGACGGGTCCTCGCGGGCTATGCCGTCGGCGCCGTGGCGGGCTACGCGCTGGGCCTCCTCATGGGCTCCCTCGCCCTGGTGCGCGCCGCCCTGGAGCCGCTGCTGGACGCCCTGTACGTCGTACCGAAGCTGGCCCTGCTGCCGGTCTTCCTGAACATGTTCGGACTCGGCGAAGGGCCGCAGGTCGCGCTGGTCGCGGCCACCGTCTTCTTCTTCGTGTGGATCTCCACCATGGCGGCGGTACTGGCCGTGCCGGCCGGGCACCGCGACGCGGGCCGGGTCTTCGGCGCGAGCCCCTGGCAGATGTTCCGGCATGTCCTGCTGCCCGCCTCCCTGCCCGCCGTGCTGGTCGGGGCCCGGATCGCGGCGGGGGTGGCGGTCCTGGTGATCGTCGCGTCGGAACAGATCGCCGCCGCCGACGGGCTCGGCCACCTGATCTTCGACTCACGGGCGCTGTTCCAGAACGACGTGATGTTCGTCGGGATCGTCTGCGTCGCCGTCCTGGGCGTGCTCTTCTCCGAACTGGTGCGCCTGGCCGGCCGGTTCCTCACCCCCTGGGCACCGCGCGACCGCGGCCGCTCCCGAGGCTGACCCGGCCCGCCCCTCCCCTACTCGGTACCCGGAGGCCCCATGCGCCGTCCTCTCATCGCGCTCGCCGCCGCCCTGGCCCTGCTCACCGGATGCGCCGCCCAGGAGGCCGGCGGCAGGCCCGCGAAGCCCCGTACGATCACGCCCGTCGCCGGCTGCGGCGCGCACGCCTGGACCGACCCCGCCGACCTCGCGAAGGACCGCCGCCCTGCCCGCTGCGACAAGGGAGCGCCGGCCGCCCGGCCGCTGAAGAAGAAGCGTTCGCTCACGATCGCCACCGGCACCCTGAACGCCGAGTACGTCGCGCCCGTCCGGCTGGCGCTCGCCAAGGGCGAGTTCGCGAAGGAGGGCCTGGACGTCCACCTCAAGGTGCTGCCCACGCCCGAGGCGCTGCCGCTGCTGGCCAAGGGCGACCTGGACGTGCTGTGGGCGGCGCCGGAGGCCGCCGTCCTCAATGGCATCGCCGGCGGCTTCGACATCCGCTGGGTGGCCGGGAACTTCTCCCCCGACCCGCGCTCCAAGAGCGGCCTGTGGGCCCGGCTCCCCGAGGGAGGGACGGCGCGGTCGGTGTCCCTGAAGGGCGCGAGCCTCGGGACCATGATCGGCAAAGGCTCGGTGATCATGTACCCGATGGACCGTTCCTTCGCCCGGCACGGCGCCCGCATGGACTCCGTCACCTTCCAGCAGCTCGGCTCCTCGGACGTGCTGACCGCGCTGACCGGGGGCGGCGTGGACGCCGCCTGGCTGCTGGACCCGGTCTGGCGCACGGTCGACGGCGACAAGAAGTACGCGTTCCTCGGCGGCCAGCCGCAGGGCGAACCGCTCGGCGGCGCCCTGTACGGCCCGAACCTCCTACAGCGGGACCCGGACGCCGGCGTCGCCTTCCTGCGCGCGTACATCCGTACGGTCAACACGTACTTCCGCGGCGACTACAAGGCCGACCGGGCGTTCGCCGCGGAGCTGGCGGGGCTGCTGAAGGTGGACGCCGACGTGCTCACGGCGGTGCCGTCGCTGCGGATGGACTGGGAGATCCGGAAGGGCACCGCCGACCGCCTGCAGCGCGCCTACCGGGACGCGGGGGTCACCAAGGGCCCGCCGATCCCGGAGAACAGGCTCGTGGACCGCTCCTTCTACGCCGAGGCGGTCGGCCACCGGCCGTGAACGGCACGCACACATGACGAAGGCCCGGATCCTTGCGGATCCGGGCCTTCGTTTTTCAGTAGCGGGGACAGGATTTGAACCTGCGACCTCTGGGTTATGAGCCCAGCGAGCTACCGAGCTGCTCCACCCCGCGCCGTTGTGTTCACAACTCTAACCCCAAGCCGACGACCAGCGCAAATCCGTGCCCGCGGCCCCGCGCACCCGGCGTCCGGCCGGCCCCGGAGGACCGGCCGGATCTCATGCGCTCAGCTCCTCCTTGAGCGCGTCCCGCAGCCGGGCGGCACGCTGGGTGACCTCCGGCGGGCCCAGCTCCACGGCCCGCGTGCACCACCGCTCACTCTCCGCGAGCGCGCCCCGGCGGGCCGCCAGCAGGGCGAGACGCAGCGCCGCGCGCCCGTGCCCCGCCTCGGCCGCCCGTGTCCACCACAGGGCGGCCTCCGGGAGGCTGCCCTCGCGGGCCAGCAGCAGCCCGAGGTTGAACGCGGCGTTGCGACTGCCGGCCTCGGCCGCCGCGCGGTACCAGTCGGCGGCCGCGGTCGCGTCGCCCCGGGAGGCGGCGAGCATGCCCATCCGGACCTGGGCGCCGCGGTGCCCCTGCCCGGCGGCGCGCTCGTACCACTGCTCGCTCTCGCCGCCGGACTCCTCCGGGCCGCTGGCCTCGCGGTCCAGCAGCGCGGCGAGCCGATAGGCCGCCTCGGCGCTGCCCGCCTCCGCCGCCCCGCGCAGATGGCGCTCGGCGTCCTGCCACTCGCCGTCCCGCAGCAGGGACAGGGCCGCCTGGAGCGCGGCCTCCGTGTGCCCGGCCTCGGCGGCCTGCTCGTACCACTTGCGGGAGGTGCGCTCGGCGCCCCGGCCCGCGTGCAGGATGCCGAGGTTGAACGCGGCGTCCACGCTGCCGGCCTCGGCCGCCTTGGAGAACCACGGCTCGGCGCCGGACGCGTCACCGCGCTGCAGCAGCAGTACGGCGAGCGCGTTGGCCGCCTCCCGGTGGCCCGCGTAGGCGGCCCGGCGGTACCACTGCTCGCTGCGGCCGTCGCGGCCCTGCTGGGCGCAGAGCAGGCCGATGTTGTACGCGCCGTTGACGTCGCCGGCCTCCAGCGCCGCGCGGTACCAGCGCTCGGCGGTCTGCAGCTCGCCGCGGTCGGCGTGCAGTGCGCCCAGGGCGTTGGCGGCGTTGCCGTCGCCGTCCTGCGCCGCCCGGCGCCACCACTCCGCCGCGCTCTCCTCGTCGCCCGCGTCCTTCAGGAGGAAGCCGAGCGCGCACGCGGCGCGCGGCTCGCCGTCCTTGGCCGCGATGAGGTACCAGCGCCCGGCCTCCTTGAGCTCGCCGCGCTCCTCCAGGAGCGTGCCGAGGTGCAGCGCCGCCCTGCGGTGCCCGCGGGCCGCGGCCTGGCGGTACCACTGCTCGGCCGCAGCGCGCGGCTCGGCGTGCTCGCCGTACGCGGTGCCGTCGGCCTCGCGCTCGTCCAGAATGCGCGCGAGGCGGTACGCCGCTTCGCGGTGGCCGCGCTCGGCGGCGGCCACGAACCACTGCTCGGCGCCCTCCTCACCGCGGTGGTCGAGCAGGTCGGCGAGGGCGTAGGCGCCCAGGCAGTGACCGGACTCGGCGGCCTGGCGCAGCCAGTACTCGGCGGCGGGCTCGTCGCCGCGCTCGCGGTAGTGCCGGCCGAGCGCGTGCGCCGCGGCGGCGGAGCCGGCGACGGCGGC
>NZ_JBEPFC010000155.1:0-17291 GCF_040301705.1 Streptomyces sp. NPDC000151
CGCCGGCCGCGGCCGCGTAGCCGGGACCGCCGCGGGCGGGGCCGCCGCCTCCGCGGCCGCCCGCCGGGCGCGCTTGGCGAGTACCGCGATGGAGCCCAGGGCGATCACCGCGAGCAGCATGATGTAGCCGGAGACGGCCATCGAGGTGCCGCTCGCCTCCAGCAGCAGGACCATCACGAACGGCGCCAGCCCGCCGCCCAGGACGGCGCTGATCTGGTAGCCGAGCGAGGCGCCCGTGTAGCGCATCTCCGCCGAGAACAGCTCGGCGAACAGCGCGGCCTGCGGCCCGTACATGATGCTCAGGAAACAGCTGGCGATGAAGGTGCCGACGGCCAGCCACACCAGCGAGGCGGTGTCGATCAGCAGGAACATCGGTATCGCCCAGACCAGCAGCCCGACCGCGCCGAGCGTGTAGACGCGCAGCCGGCCGATCCGGTCCGAGAGCGCCGCCGAGGCCGGGATCAGGGCCAGCTGGGTGAGGCTGACCAGGAGGGAGACGGTCAGTACGGCCGTGCGCTGCATGGCCAGCTCGCGGGTGGCGTAGTCCAGTACGCCGGTGATCAGGATGTAGAACGTCGCCGTATTTACCGTGAAGCTGCCGCCGGCCAGCAGGACCGTGCCGAGGTGCTCGCGGAGGATCGTGCGCAGCGGCGAGCGCTGGGCGTCCGCCTGCTTCTCGGCCGCGGACAACTGGCGCTCCGCGGCGCGGAATTCGGGCGTCTCCTCGACGCGGGTGTGGATGTACCAGGCGAGGATCAGCACGAGGATGCCGGCGAAGAACGGCAGCCGCCAGCCCCAGGAGGCGAACCCCGCGTCCCCGACGACCGCGCCGGCCACCAGGAAGACGGTGTTGGCGGTCACCACGCCGATCGGCACGCCGAGCTGGACCAGCGAGCCGTACAGCCCGCGCTTGCCCTCGGGGGCGTACTCGGTGGCCATCAGCATCGCGCCGCCCCACTGGGCGCCGACCGCGATGCCCTGCACGATGCGCAGCAGCACCAGGAGGATCGGCGCGGCGATGCCGATCGTCTCGTACGTGGGGAGCAGGCCGATGCCGGTCGTGGCCAGGCCCATCAGGGTCAGCGCCAGGACGAGCATGGGCTTGCGGCCGCGTTTGTCGCCGAGCTGGCCGGCGATGACGCCGCCGATGGGTCTGGCGAGGAAGCCGACCGCGAAGGTCGCGAACGCGGCGAGCACGCCGGCGACCTGGCTCCCCGAGGGGAAGAAGGCGTGGCCCAGTACGAGGGCAGCGGCGATGCCGAAGACGAAGTAGTCGTACCACTCGACGGCGGACGCCAGGGCGGCCGCGGTGGCCACCTTGCGGCGGTGCCGGGCGGTGGGGGCCGGGGTGGTGCTCGGTGTCGCGGGGGAGGCCGTGTCCATGCGTGCACGCTCCGAGGGGTGCTGGGGAACGGGGGGCGGCGCCGTGATTGCGGGTGACCGTACCGACCGGCTGGTACGGCGTCAACGGACTGCACAGCAGGACTTTTTACGGGGGGTTGGGGGGTGCTTTGCCCGGCGGAACGGGGTGTTTCCGGGCAGCCCGAAGGCCCCCGGGGCGAACGCTCCCGGGGGTGCTGCGGACCGTGCCGGGCCGTCAGAAGACGATCAGCGCGCGGCCTCCCTTGCCCGCGAGCATGGCGTCGAACGCTGCCGGGATGCCCTCCAGGCCGATCCGCTCCGTGACCAGCCCGGACAGGTCCAGCGCGCCGCTGCGGACGTGCTCGGCGATGACCGGGAGGTCCCGGGCCGGGTCGCTGTCGCCGTAGACGCAGCCGGAGAGCGTGCGGCCGAAGTAGAAGAGCTCCAGCGCGGAGAAGGTCACCTGCTGGTCCTGGCCGCCGACGCCGACGACCGTCGTACGGCCACCCCGGCGGGTCGAGGACCAGGCGGTACGGATCGTGTCGGCGCGGCCCACGCATTCGAGGGCGACGTCGGCGCCGATGCCGCCGGTGAGCTTGCGGATGCGCTTGGCGGTGTCCTCGGCCGCCACCAGGAACTCGGTGGCGCCGGCCGCGCGGGCCAGCTCCTCCTTCGCCGGAGAGACGTCGACGGCGATGATCGGGCCCGCGCCCGCGATCCGCGCGGCCTGGAGAGTGGCCAGGCCCACCCCGCCGACACCGAAGACCACGACCGACTCGCCCTTGCGGACCTTCGCGGAGTTGTGGACCGCGCCCCAGCCGGTGAGCACCGCGCAGCCGAGCAGCGCCGCCTCGGTGAGCGGTACGCCCGCGGGCAGCGGCAGCGCGGCGTGCGCGGCGACCACCGTCTCCTCGGCGAAGACGGCGGTGCCCAGGCCCGGGTACAGCTCGCTGCCGTCCGCCCGGGTGGCGTACGGCTTCGCGGCGGCCGCGGCCGAGTTGGCGCACAGCCACACCTCGCCCAGCCCGCAGAAGTGGCAGTCGCCGCAGGACGGCGCCCAGTTGAGGACGACCGGGTCGCCGGGCGCGAGGCCGGTGACGCCCTCGCCGACGGCGGTGACGGTGCCCGCGCCCTCGTGTCCGAGCACCGCGGGGACGGGCTGCTTGAGGGTGCCGTTGGACAGCGACAGGTCGGAGTGGCAGACCCCGGCCGCGGCGAGCTTGACCCGGACCTGGCCGGGTCCGGGGTCGGGCAGCTGGATCTCGGCGATCTCCAGCGGGGCGTTGACGGCGGGCAGTACGGCAGCGCGGACCACGGTGCGGTCTCCTCGGTGGGGAGTGCGGGAGTACGGGCGGGAACTGCGGGTGGCGGGGCGCCGGGCGGGCCGGCGCCCCGGGCCGCTCAGAGCTGGAGCGACTTGGTCTGCAGGTACTCGGTCAGGCCGTGCGGGCCCAGCTCGCGGCCGACGCCGGACTGCTTGTACCCGCCGAAGGGCGCGAGCAGGTTGAAGCGGCCGCCGTTGATGTCGACCTGGCCGGTGTCCAGCTTGCGCGCGAAGGCCACCGCGGTCTCCTGGTCCGCGGCCCAGACGGCGCCCGCGAGACCGTAGACCGTGCCGTTGGCGATCTCCACGGCCTCGTCCTCGTCCCGGTACTTCAGGATCGAGATGACGGGCCCGAAGATCTCCTCCTGCGCGATGGTCATGCCGGGGGTGACGTCGGCGAAGACGGTGGGGCGGACGTAGTAGCCGGTGGGCAGGCCCTCGGGGGCCTCCGCGCCGCCGGTGACCAGGCGCGCGCCCTCCTCCTGGCCCTTGGCGATGAAGCCGCGCACCCGGTCGCGCTGCTTGGCGTTGACGACCGGGCCGAGGCGGCTGGCCTCGTCGTTCGGGTCGCCGGGCAGGTACTTGGCGACGATGTCGGCGGCGAGCTGTACGGCCTCCTCGTACTGGTCCTCGTGGACCAGCATCCGGGTCAGCGCGTTGCAGGACTGGCCGGAGTTGCGGATGACGTCGGCGACGTTGACCTTCACGGCCTTGGCGAGGTCGGCGCCGGGCAGGATGACGTTGGCGGACTTGCCGCCCAGCTCCAGCGCGACGCGCTTGACGGCGCCGCCGGCGATCGCGCCGATCTTCTTGCCGACCGCGGTGGAGCCGGTGAAGGAGACCAGGTCCACGCCCTCGTGCTCGGCGAGCGCCTGGCCCGCGACCGTGCCGAGGCCGGTGACCAGGTTGAAGACGCCGGCCGGCAGGCCCGCCGCGTCCACGCACTCGGCGAAGAGCTGGGCGGTGAGCGGGGTGTCCTCGGCGGGCTTGAGGACGACGGTGCAGCCGGCGGCGAGCGCCGGGGCGACCTTGTTGGTGATCTGGTGCAGCGGGTAGTTCCACGGCGTGATCGCGCCGACCACGCCGACCGGCTCGTGCAGCACGGTGGAGGTGCCGAGCTGCTCCTCGAAGGAGTGCTCGGCGGCGAGCTGGGCGTACGAGGCGGTGACCGCGATCGGCATGCCGGTCTGCACGTTCGCCGCGAAGGACTTCGGCGAGCCCAGCTCGGCGGTGATGGTCTCGGCGATCTCGTCGGCGTGCGCCTTGAGCTGCTCGACCAGCGCGGCGAGCTTGGCGGCACGCTCGGCGGGCGCGGTGGCGCGCCAGCCCGGGAGGGCGGCGCGCGCCGCCCGTACGGCGGCGTCGATGTCAGCGGCGGTACCGGCCGGAACGGTGGCGATCACCTGCTCGTCGGCGGGGTTGCGCACCTCGATGGTGTCGCCCCCTGCCGCGTCCCGCCAGGCTCCGTCGATGTACATGCCGTCGTGTGCCTTCATCTCGGCGTCCTCCCGGGGGTGGTCGTCAGGTGCGCTAAGCGGTTGCTCATACGTCGCGCGTACAAACTATCGCCGCTAGTTTGCGGGGCGCCACCCTTGCCGAGGATGCCATCTCGGCAGATACGGGTGACGGGCGGCGCAGTATCCCATTCCCGCCTCTCGGACGGGTGACAACCGGCGGAAGCGACGCACTCCCCACGCTCCCCCGCTACCGTGCGCGCCATCCGGCATCATTCACGAGTTCCCCGGTACGGGGTGGTGACGCGCATGGTCGAGGACACCGGACACCGGCGCAGCGGCGAGCTGCCCGCCGAGACGACCAGTTTCATCGGCAGGAAGCGGGAGATCGCCCAGGTCGCGGAGGTGCTCGACGGCTTCCGTATGGTGACCCTCACCGGCCCCGGCGGAGTCGGCAAGACCCGTACGGCGGTGCGCGCGGCGCATCAGCTGCGCGACCGGTTCCCGCACGGGGTCCATCTCGTGCCGCTCTCCGCGCTCACCGAACCCGAGCTGCTGCCCCACACCGTGGCGGCCGCGCTCGATCTGCCCGAGCAGGCCGCCCGGCCCGCCGTGGAAGTCCTCACCGGCTACCTGGAGGACAAGAATGCCCTGATCATCCTCGACACCTGCGAGCATCTGATCGACGCGTGCGCGCTGCTCGCCGAGGAGCTCCTGCGCACCGCATCGGACGTGCGGCTGATCGCGACCAGCCGGCAGCCGCTGGACATCGCGGGCGAGCACGTCCTGCCCATTCCCCCGCTGTCCGTGGCGGACGTCCCGGGCGCCGCGGCGGACCGGTGCGGCCTGCCCTGCGTACGTTCCGATGCCCTGCAGCTCTTCGCGGACCGTACTGCCGCGGCCGTACCCGGCTTCACCCTCACCGACGACAACCTCGCCGACGCCACGGCGCTGTGCCGCCGCCTGGACGGCATCCCCCTCGCCATCGAGCTGGCCGTGTCCCGGCTGCGCGCCCTGTCCCTGGAGGAGATCCTCGGCCGGCTCGACCGTCGTTTCCTGCTGCTCACCGGCGGCCGCCGCACCACCGTTCCCCGTCATCAGACACTGCGGACCACCATCGGCTGGAGTCATGATCTGTCCACCCCGCGGGAGCGAGTGCTGTGGACCCGGCTCTCCGTCTTCGCCGGGGAGTTCAGCCTGGAGGCGGCGGAAGGGATCTGCGCCGACGAGCGCGCCCTCCCGGCAGAGGACATCCTCGACGCGCTCTTCGGGCTGGTGGAGAAGTCCGTCGTGCAGCGCGTGGAGACCGAGGTGGGCACCCGTTACCGGATGCTCGACACGATCCGCGAGTTCGGCCGGGACCAGCTCGCCGCGGGAGCGGAGGAGGCGGGCCTGCGAAAGCGCCACGCGGACTGGTTCCTCGACCGGGCCGGGCAGTTCGATACCGAATGGACCGGCGACACCCAGCTCGCCTGGGTCCGCAGACTCCGCCATGACCAGGCCAATCTGCGGGCCGCGCTGGAGACGTTCGTCGGCACCCCGGGCCTGGCGTACGACGGCCTGTGCCTCGCGACCCGGCTGTGGGGCTACTGGCAGTGCACCGGCCTCTACATCGAGGGCCGCTACTGGCTGCGCCGCGCCCTCGAAAGCAGCCGCGAGCCGACCCCTGAACGCGTCAAGGCGCTGTGGCTCACCAGCTGGTACCTGGACGTCTCCGGCGAGCGGGGCGACAACTGGGCGCTGCTCGACGAGGCCGAGGAGATCGCCGCCCGCGCCGGTGATGCCCGCGGCCTCGCCTGGACGCTCGCCTTCCGGCAGCACGCCCGCTATTTCCGCGGCACCATCGACGGCGTCGCCGAGGGATACGACGACGCCCGTCGGCGCATGGCCGAAGCGGGCGACGAAGTGGCCCTGTTGATCACTGCCTACCAGCTCGCCTTCGCCCACTTCATGACCGGAGGCATCGGCGAGGGCATCGCCCTGTGCGACGAGTCCCTGCGCCGCAACGCCGCCCATCCGCAGGAACACTGGTCGCGCAGCTGGGCACTGTGGGTCAAGAGCGTCGGCCTGTGGCTGAAGGGCGAGTTCGCGCAGAGTATCGAGTGCTGCCGCGAGGGCATCCGCTCCAAGGCCGCCCTGCGCGACACGATGGGCATCGCGCACTTCCTGGAGGGCTTCGCCTGGTACGCCGCTGAGCAGGGCCACTTCGAGCGGGTGGGCACCCTGCAGGGCGCTGCTGACATGCTGTGGCGCAAGGGCGCCAAGGAAGCCCGGTTCGGCATCCTCGTGCTGCACGAGCTGCACGGCAAGGCGGCCGAGCCAGCCCTCCGGGCACTGGGCGCTGACGCGTTCCACCGGGCGTTCACCGAGGGCGGCTCGCTGACGCCGGCCGAGGCGGTGGAACGGGCGCTGGACGAGGACCTCACGAAGATGCCGGAGCTGCCGGTCCGGCCGGGCGGCACGGCCGACGAGCTCACCCCCCGCGAGCGCCAGGTCGCGGCGCTGGTCGCCCAGGGCCTCACCAACCGGGAGATCGCCGAGAAGCTCGTCGTCTCCAAGCGGACCGTCGACTCGCACATCGAGCACATCCTCGCCAAGCTCGGCTTCAGCTCCCGCGCCCAGATCGCCGCCCTCCAGGACAGCCGGCCGGCGCCTCCGCAGACCTAGCGGGCTTCTTGCGGGGCACGTCGGCCTTGCGCCGTGCCCCGCCCGCCTCCCGCGGCGACCGCACGGCGACCGCGGCCGAGCCCAGCAGCAACAGGCCGAGCAGGACGAAGGGCGCGGCGGCCCCGGCGACGCCGGCGGCGAGCCCCGCGCCGGCGGGCGCCGCGACCTGGCCGAGACGGTTGCCGGTGAGGCGCAGGGCGAGGGCGGTGGAGCGGGCGTCGTCGGGCGCCGCCTGCACGACGGTGGTCATGGACAGCGGCTGGCCGACGCCCAGACAGAAGCCCAGCGCGGCCAGGACGAGGGCCAGCGCCCAGACCGGCAGCGGCACGGCGATGGCCGCGCACAGGAAGGCCGCCGCCGCGCACGTGACGGTGAGCAGCACGGTACGGCCGAGGAGCCGCAGCATCGGGGTCATCACCAGCCGGCAGGCGATGGTGGCGGCAGCCCGCAGGCTCAGCAGCAGGCCGATCGTGGCGGGCGCGATGTGGTGGGCCTCGCCGACGACCGGGAGGTAGGCGGTGAGGATGTCGGTGGCGGAGAGCACCGAGAGGCTGATGAAGATGCCGGCGCCGACGCCGCGGGTGCGCAGGATGCCGAGGACCGGTACGCGGCGGGCATCGGTGCGCACCGCCGGGCGGGACGCGCCCCGCTGCTCCAGCCGCCACAGCGCGGTGACGGCACAGGCCGCGGCGGCCGCGGAGACCAGCAGCGCGGTGGCGCTGGTACGGGCCATGGCGCCGTCGTGCTCGGAGATCAGCAGCCCGGCGCCCGCCGGGCCGAGGAGCTGGCCGAGCGAGGCGCCGATGGTGAAGTGGCCGAAGTTGCGGTCGCGTTCCTCGGGGGCGCTGCGCCGGGCGACGATGGACTGGGCGCCGATCACGAAGCAGAGGTGGCCGAGGCCCATCACGCCGCTCCACGCGGCCATCGCGGGCAGTGAGGCGACCACGCCGCTGAGCGCGCAGCCGCCGGTGATCAGCGCGACGCCGGCGACCAGCAGGGGCGTGCAGCGGCCGTGGTCGGTGCGCCGGCCCAGGGGCACGGCGACGAGCAGCGGCAGCAGCGCGTACACGCCGGTGATGACGCCGACGGCGGTCTCGTCGGCGCCCAGCGCGAGCGCCCGGTAGGAGACGGCGGGCCGTGCCATGCTCACCGCCGCCTGTGCGAAGGAGAAGGTGAGGACCAGGCGCAGCAGCCAGCCCCGGCCGGGCGTCGCGACGTTCATGGGTCAGATGATTCCGTACAGCAGTCCGGCGCCGAGCACGACCAGGGAAGTGAGCGCGGCCCATTTCACGGTGAACTTGGTGTGGTCGCCGAACTCGACCTTGGCCATGCCGACCAGGACGTACACGGCGGGGACGAGCGGGCTGGACATGTGCAGCGCCTGGCCGACGAGGGAGGCGCGGGCGATCTCCAGCGCGGAGACGCCGTGGGACGCGCCGGCCTCGGCGAGGATCGGCACGATGCCGAAGTAGAAGCCGTCGTTGGACATGAAGTACGTCAGCGGGATGCTGAGGAGGCCGGTGACCAGGCCCATGTGCGGGCCCATCGCGTCGGGGATGTTGGAGACCAGCCAGCGGGCCATGTGCTCGACCATGCCGGTGCCGGTGAGGACCCCGGTGAAGACGGCGGCGGCGAAGACCATGCCGGAGACGTTCAGTACGTTCTCGGCGTGTGCGGCGATGCGCGCCTTCTGGTCCTTCATGTGCGGGAAGTTGACGGTGAGCGCGACGGCGGAGCCGAGCAGGAAGAGCACCGGGATGTCCAGCACCTGCAGGATCAGCAGGGTGAGGAGCGCGACGGTCAGGGCGGCGTTGAACCAGTACAGCTTGGGGCGCAGGGTGGCGCGCTGCGGGTCCAGGGCCTGGAACTCGACCTCGGCGGCCGGGCCGTCGCCGGTGCCGGCGGAGTCGGCGGAGTCGGCGGAGTCGGCGGAGCCGCCGCCGGTGTGCGGCGTACGGGCGGTGGTGCCGCCCTTGGTGCCGGCGCCCGCGCCGACGAGGACCGTCTCCTTCTCGGTGATCTCCTCGGTCTCCACGGCCTTGGCGCTGCCGGGCTCGCCGAGGGTGAGGGTGCCCAGCCGCTTGCGCTCGCGGCGGCCCAGCACGTAGGCGAGGGCGAAGACGGCGACCAGGCCGGTGGCCAGGGCGGGGATCATCGGGATGAAGATGTCGCCGGCGTCCAGCTTCAGCGCGGTCGCGGCGCGGGCCGTGGGTCCGCCCCAGGGGAGCGTGTTCATCACGCCGTTGGCGGTGGCGGCGACGCCGGTCATCACCACGAGGCTCATCTTCAGGCGCTTGTAGAGCGGATACAGCGCCGAGACGGTGATCATGAAGGTGGTGGAGCCGTCGCCGTCGAGCGAGACGATCGCGGCGAGCAGGGCCGTACCCACGACCACGCGGACCGGGTCGGCCTTGCAGAACCTGAGGATGGCGCGGACGATCGGGTCGAAGAGGCCGACATCGATCATCACTCCGAAGTAGATGATCGCGAACATCAGCATCGCGGCGGTGGGAGCCAGGTCGCCGATGCCCTTGATGACGTAGTCACCAAGGTGCGCGCCCTGCCCGACCAGGACGCAGAACAGCGCTGGAATGAGCACGAGTGCCGCCATCGGCGACATCTTCTTCATCATGATCAGCACCAAGAAGGTGGCAATCATGACAAACCCGAGGATGGTCAGCATTGGGGGTTACCTCACGTTCGCCCTTGAACACCTGCCAGGGGGGTGGCGGTCGTGGTGACGTTAGGTGCCGCCAACTTTTGTTAACAAGGTCTTGACGTGTGAGCAATACGAGCAAAACCCCAGGTCAATAGGGAGTGCGCCCGGGAGTGCTCAGTCCAGCACCCGCCCCAGGTACGCCCGCAGTAGTTCCTTGGTCTCCGTGACGATCGCCGGATCGCCTTCGGGCGCGACCCGGAAGGCCAGCTGGACCAGCGCGTCCGCCGCCTCCACGCCCACCAGGAACGCGGTCCGCAGCCGCTCCTCCGCCGGGTCCAGACCGAGCGGCCCGGCCAGCAGCGCCAGCAGCCGGTCGGCGACGCGGTGGTTGGCCTCCCGGGTGGCCTGCGGCGCGGGCACGGTGAACTCCACCAGCGCGAAGCCCGGCACGCACCGCTTCATGGCGAGGTACTCGTCGACCACCACGTCCATGGCGTACCGCCAGTCCAGCCGGTCACCGGCCGCCGCGATCCCGGCGGTGACCCGCTCCGCATACCCCTCCAGATTGCGCAGCGCCAGCGCCTCGGCCATCGCCCGCTTGTTGGGGAAGAAGCGGTAGACCGAGCCGATGGGCACCTCGGCGCGGGCGGCCACCGCGCGGGTGCTCAGGTCCTCGTACCCCTGCTCGTCGAGGACTTCGGCGCAGGCGTCGAGGATGCGGGTCAGGCGCTCGGCGCTGCGTCGCTGGACCGGGGCGCGGCGGAGTGACGGGGTATTCACGTACTCCATCCTGCACGCATTCCGGCCGGTTCCCGCCTCGCGCGAGCGCGTCACCGGGCGTTTCCGTTGACGGGCCCGGGCGCCAATCCTAGGGTCATGCACAGGATTCCCCGGGTCGCCCCGAACTTCCGGAATCCCCTGAGCGAGCGGCGGGAGCACGCGATGACAGGCACGGTCGGCGAGCAGGCGAGGAAGACGGCGCAGGGGCTCACGTACTCCCCCGGCTTCGGCAACGAGCACTGCTCCGAGGCCGCGCCGGGCGCGCTGCCCATCGGCCGCAACTCCCCCCAGCGGGCCCCGCTCGGCCTGTACGCCGAGCAGCTGAGCGGCACCGCGTTCACCGAGCCGCGGGCGCACAACCGCCGGTCCTGGCTGTACCGCATCCGCCCCTCGGCCGCCCACCCGCCGTTCCGCCGGACGGACAACGGCGGCGTACGGGCCGCGCCGTTCACCGGCACCGAGCCCGACCCGAACCGGCTGCGCTGGAACCCGCTCCCCGAGCCCGCGCCCGGCACGGACTTCGTCGCCGGGCTGTGGACGCTCGGCGGCAACGGCGACGCGCGGCAGCGCACCGGCATGGCCGTGCACCTGTACCACGCCAACGCCTCCATGGAACGGCGCGTGTTCAGCAGCGCGGACGGCGAGTTCCTGATCGTCCCCGAGCGCGGCGGGCTGCTGCTGCGCACGGAGTTCGGGCTGCTGCACGCCGAGCCGGGGCACGTCGCGCTGATCCCGCGCGGCGTCCGCTTCCGCGTCGAGCTGCTGGAGGCGTCGGCGCGGGGGTACGTCTGCGAGAACTACGGCCGCCCCTTCCAGCTCCCCGACCTCGGCCCGATCGGCGCCAACGGGCTGGCCAACGCGCGGGACTTCCTCGCGCCGGTCGCCGCGTACGAGGACGCCGACGAGCCCTGCGAAGTCCTCAACAAGTACTGCGGCAACCTCTGGACCGCGACCTACGACCACTCCCCCCTGGACGTCGTCGCCTGGCACGGCAACCACGTCCCGTACGTCTACGACCTGCGCCGGTTCAACGTCCTCGGCACGATCTCGTACGACCACCCCGATCCGTCGGTCTTCACCGTCCTCACCGCTCCCTCCGACACCCCGGGCCTGGCCGGCGTGGACTTCGTCGTCTTCGCGCCGCGCTGGCTGGTCGGCGAGAACACCTTCCGGCCGCCCTATTTCCACCGCAATGTGATGAGCGAGTACATGGGCCTCATCGAGGGCGCGTACGACGCGAAGGCGGAGGGCTTTGTACCGGGCGGCGGGTCGCTGCACAACATGATGTCCGCGCACGGCCCGGACCGCGCGACGTACGAGAAGGCGAGCACCGCCGAGCTGAAGCCGCAGAAGGTCGACGACGGGCTGGCGTTCATGTTCGAGACGCGCTGGCCGGTGCTGCTCACCGAGCAGGCCGCGGGCGCCGACCACCTGCAGAGCGGCTATGACGCCGTGTGGCAGGGTCTGGAGCGCCACTTCCGTCTCTAGAGGCTGGTGTCCGTGACGACCTTCGCGCCCGACTCGCTCGCCCTGAACCGCAAGCTGCCCCTGTGGTACCAGGTCTCGCAGTCGCTGCGGGCCTCGATACTGGGCCGCTCCCCCGAGGCGCCGCTGCGGCTGCCCACCGAGGAGGCGCTCGCCGCGCACTACGGGGTGAGCGTGCTGACCATGCGGCAGGCCCTGAAGGAGCTGGAGACCGAGGGACTGATCAGCCGGCACCGGCGGCGGGGCACGTTCATCGAGCCCGCCGCGCGGCGCGGCGCCCCGGTACGGCTGCTGGGCTCGGTGGACGCGATCGTGGCCCAGCAGTCCGGCATGGTGAGCGAGCTGCTGGAGCACGGCACGGCCCCGGTGCCGCCGGAGCTGGCCGAGCACTTCCCCGGGCTGCCGGACGTGGGCGTGTACCGGCGGCTGCGCAGCGACGAGCGGACCGGCGAGCCGACCAACCACGCCGTCAACCACGTCCGTCCGGACGTCGCGGCCCGCATCGACCCCGCCGAGCTGGAGCGCCACCCGATGACCAAGGTGCTGCGGGACGCGGTGGGGGTACGGATCGGGCGGATCACCGACACCGTCGAGGCGCGGCTGGCGGACCCGGAGACCGCGCGGCTGCTGGACGTCCCGCTGCTCAGCCCGATCCTGCACTACACGGGCATCACGTACGACGAGGCGGGGCAGGTGGTGGATGTGGCGCGCATCCATTACCGGGGCGACCGTTTCTCGTTCACGGTGACGCTGGACGCCCACTGAGCGACCCTGCCGCCGGTTCCGGGGGCGTGGTTACGATGCCGGGGTCATCCGAACCGTCCGGGAGGGTTGCCGCGTGACGGCGAAGCAGGACGTGCCCCTGCTGTCCGACCTGATGCCGTGGTCCGTCGCCGCGCCGCGGCTCGGCCGGGCCTGGATCATGGCGCCGGACACCGGCTCGCTGCGGGCGCGCTGGGACGCGCTGCTGCGCGCCGCGGACGCCGCCGACCGCGAGCGGCTCTTCCGCCCGTCCCGGGCCCGCACCCTGCACACCGCGGTCGGCCAGCTCCCCGGACAGGCCACCGCGACCGGCCGGCTGGCCCGGCTGGTCGCGGGCGACGCGCCCTGCCCGGAGCCGGTGCGGGTCCGGCACGGCGCGCACGACCAGCTGTGGCTGCTGCCCGACCACCGGCTGATCGACGCGGCCCGGCCCGAGCTGTGGCGGGTCGCGGACGCCGCCCAGCTCTTCGCCGTCGAGCAGCCGCGCGTCCCGCAGGACACCGGCCCCGCGCTCGCCCTCTCCACCGCCCTGCCCGTCGGCCGCCAGGGCCGCGTCCGCCCCCTCTACCGCCGCCCCGCCGGCACCGAACCGAACCTCGCGCCCGGCCTCCTCGGCCACCTCGGCGACCGCCTCGGGCACCCGGTCACCGCCGAGGACGCCTTCGCCTACCTCGCCGCCACCGCCCGGCACGACGGCGGCGGCATCACCGTCCCGCTGACCGCGGAACCGGAGCTGTGGGCGCGCGGGGTGGCGCTGGGGCGCGAGCTGATCCGGCTGCACACCCGGGGCGCGGGCAGCGGCGAGCGCCCCCGGCTGCCCGGCGGCCGCCGCCCGTACGTGCGCGCCGCGCTGCCCGCCCGGGGGCTGCCCACGGAGTTCGCGTACGCCCCGGAGGCGGAGGCGCTGCTCCTCGGCGGGGGCCGGATCTCCCCCGTACCGGCCGCCGCCTGGGACGCGCACGCGGGCGGCGTCCGCGTCCTGGAGGCGTGGCTGGAGCGGCGTACGGGCGCCGTCGAACCGGGCACGCTGGAGGCGGTACGCCCCGCCGCCTGGCCCCAGGAGTGGACCACCGACCTCCTGGAGCTGATCACCGTACTGGCCCTGCTCGGCGAACTGGGCCCCGAGCAGGACCGGTTGACGGCCGCGCTGGACGCCTCCACCCTCGTCAGCGCCACGGAGCTGACCGCCGCGTGCGTCCTCCCGGCCCCCGCGGCGACGCTCCGCCCGGCCTCCGTCCTGGACCACCACGAGGAGGGCCCGGACGGCCAGTTCGCGCTGCTGTAGCGGGGCGGCCCCGTCTGTAGCGGGGCGGCCCCGTCGGCGGGATTACTTCTGCGGCGCGAGCTCCGGCCCCAGCGAGCCGAACTTCTCGTTGCTCACCACGCGCTTCGGGGGCCAGGTGATGTTCGGCGGCGGCCAGGACTGACCGGTGCGCTCCAGGAACCACTGGGGCGGTTCGTACATGGGCGGCTCGTAGCCGTCCGGCAGGGCGGTCTTCCAGCGCACGCCCTTGGTCCGCTCGGCGAACTCGTCCTTGACCGCCTTCAGCCGCGCGGGCTGGGTGATCAGGTCCACCGCGGTCGCCGCGAGGTACTTCGCCGCCGCGAGGAGGGCCGCGTGGCCGGGCGCCGCCGCCGCGCACGCGGCCGTGGACCAGGTGTGCATCTTCGTGCCGATGGGGGCGAGGGCCGCGCCCATGGAGACGGTGGGCACGTTCCAGCTGATGTCGGCGACGTCGGTGGAACCGCCGCCCATGAAGACCGGGTTGGGCGGGGTCAGCTCGCCGATCTTGTCGTGCAGCCCCTTCTCGGGCAGGCCGAGCGACTTCTGCAGGTCCTTGGCCAGCCGCTGGGCCTCGTCGCTGAAGTCCGGCGGGCCGATCCGGCGCATTTTGTCGTGCATCAGCTCGGCGAAGGACCGGGACGGCAGCTGGTTCCAGCAGGCCGAGGTGATCCGGTGCCGGACGGTGGTCCGGCTGGCCTTGGCGGCCGCCTCGGACACCTCGATGACCTTGTCGAGCAGGACCTGGACCCGCTCCGGGCTGCCTTCGCGCACGTAGTACGAGATCTCGGAGATCTCCGGGGTGACGTTCGGGATGTCACCGCCGTTGTTGATCACCCAGTGCAGGCGGCCGGACGGCGCGAGGTTCTCCTCGCGCAGGAACTCCGACATCGTCGCCATCATCACCGCGGCGTCCAGCGCGCTCTTGTTGCCGAGCGGGGTGCCGCCGTGGCCCGCGACGCCCAGGAAGGTGAAGGTGACCGCGGTCATCGCGGTGGAGGAGCCCCAGCCGGTCGCGTTGGACGTGGACGGGTGCCAGTCCAGGAAGGCGTCCAGCCCGTCGTACACGCCCTTGCTGACCGCGTACGTCTTGCCGATCAGCTGCTCCTCGGCGGTGGAGCCGAAGAACTTCACCGTGACGTCGAGGCCGTGCGCCGTGGCGGCCTTGGCAACCGCGGCGGCCGCGGCCGCCGCCGCGGTGCCCAGGGCACAGTGGCCGCAGCCGTGGCCGGGCCCGTACCCGGGCGCGAACGGGTCGTGGACGTACTCCAGCGGGTCGTGGTGGCCCACGCCTCTGCGCTGCGACAGCCCCGGCAGCGCGTCGTACTCGCCGCTGAAGCCGAGCACCGGGCCGCCCTTGCCGTGCCGGAAGGTGGCGGTGAAGGCGGTCGGGAAGCCGGCCGTGCCGAACTCCACGTCGAAGCCGGCGGCCTTGAGGAAGTCCGCCTCGGCGAGCGAGGACTTCCACTCGCGCAGCGAGAGTTCGGCGTTCTCCCAGATCTCGTCGTCCAGCCCGGTGATCCTCGCCCGCTGGTCGTCGATCCAGGCCAGCGCGGCGGCCTTGGCCGGGGAGTCCGCGGCCAGCCCCTTGGGCGCTTCGTATCCGTCGGGGTCCGCCGCGGCCGCGTCGGACGCGGCGGCCATCGCGGGGTCGGCGGCCGCGCCCATGGCCGCGGTGCTCACCCCCGCGGCTCCCAGCAGCTGAACGATTCTGCGTCTGCTGAGCCCGCCGGGGGCCGCCCCCGCGTCGTGCCCGTGCTTGTGCTCGTGGTCGTCGTGCAGATCACACACCGGCGCCTCCCGCGGCAAAGTGGTTGTACGGGGCAAGCGATCTGCACCCTGGCGCGGAATGATCGTCACGTCAACAGCCCGGCGAGAGATCACCGTTACGAGTGAGGCGGTGATCCAGTACGAGTGACCGGGTGATCCGGCAGGTCGATACGGCTCACCGCCGGGCGGCCGCCGGGCGCCGGAAAAGCGGAACGCGCCCGCCCTGCCCCGGACTACCGGGAGAGGGACGGACGCGTACGACCGTGATACTGGGCTGCGATGGCCGGGACCGGGCGGTGTCCGGCGGCCCGCGGACGGGGCCGGATCAGCGGCGGGGAGCTGACGGGGCGCACTCGGGGCGCACCGGAGCACCGCTCGGCGCGGCCCCGCTCAGCCGTGACCGCCGAAGAGCGACCGGCGCAGCCGGCGCAGCGGCGCGAAGAGCGAGACCCGCGCCCCGCGGCTCTTCCGCGTCCGTGCGTGGTCACGCTTGGTGATCTCCTGCATCAGCGACGTGGCGCCCTCGGTCTCCCGCTGCGGTATCGCCGGTCCGCCGAGCACCGCGAGGTGGCGGTCCAGGCGCGCACTGGACGCGCCGCCGCATGTGATGGCAGGCACTCGCGGCCTGCTGCGTACTGCAATCTGTTCCATGACACTCCCCACCCGTACGAGGGCACCCGGCCCGGGCAGGGTAACCCTATCTCTCCCGCACGACCTTCGCGCAGCCCGGTATCAGTATTCACCTGCCCCGCAAGGGCGTTGACGAACACCATACGGAACGTCCGCGTACCGCACCTACTCCAGGCCGAGTTGACGGCGTACGGGGGCACGCCGCGGCCCCGAGCGTGCGCCCCCCATGACGGAGCGTCACCACCGGGCTCGCCGTCCCCCTCCCCGCCGCGCTCCGGATTGCCGCCGAAGGGGCGGCAACGGCGGCGGACCGGGGTACGTTTTTTCCACATCGCTCCTTTTGCCGGGTCGAGGGGGCTCGTGCCATGGACACAGGTGCGGGGAACGAACGGGTGCTGGCGGGCCGCTACCGCCTGCTGGACGAGCTGGGCCGCGGCGGCATGGGCGCGGTATGGCGGGCCCGGGACGAGCTGCTGGGTCGCGAGGTGGCCGTCAAGGAGGTGCGGGCGCCGCGCGAACTGCCCGCGCACGAGGAACGGTTGCTGTACGAGCGACTGGAGCGGGAGGGCCGGGCCGCGGCCCGGATCGCGCACCGCAATGTGGTGACCGTCTTCGACGTGGTCACCGAGGGCGGCCGCCCGTGGATCGTGATGGAGCTGATCCGCGGCCTCTCGCTCGCCGACACCCTGACGGCCGACGGGCCGCTGTCCCCCATGCGCGCGGCCCGGATCGGCGCCGAGGTGCTGGCCGCGCTGCGGGTGGCGCACGCGGCGGGCGTGCTGCACCGCGACGTCAAGCCGGGCAACGTACTGCTCGCGAACGACGGCCGGGTGGTGCTCACCGACTTCGGGATCGCGACGGTCGAGGGGTCCTCCGCGCTCACCCTGACCGGCGAGCTGATCGGCTCGCCCGAATTCCTCGCGCCGGAGCGGGCGCTCGGGCGGACGCCGGGCCCGGAGTCGGACCTGTGGTCGCTGGGCGTGACGCTGTACGCGGCGGTGGAGGGCGCGCCGCCGTTCCACGAGGAGACGCCGCTGGGCACGATGCGCGCGCTGGTCGACGAGGAACTGCCGCCGCCGCGCCGGGCGGGCCCGCTGGCGCCCGTACTCGCGGGGC
>NZ_JBEPFC010000156.1:0-17265 GCF_040301705.1 Streptomyces sp. NPDC000151
CGGCAACGGCGCGTCCGTGGTACTGCGCGGGCAGGACGGCGGCGACCGGCCCGGCCCCCTCGCCCCACCCGCGCACAGCGCCCCGCCCACGCACAGTCCCCCGCCCGCACCCAGCACCCCGCCACGCGGTCTCCGCACCGAGGACGGTCCGCTCTGGAGCGACGGCTCCGTCGACCCGCACAGCAACACGTACTGGGCCCAGAGCAACGTCACCCTGAAGACAACGGCGCCGTTGACCTCCCTCACCGTGGAGCTGCGGATCGCGCGCACCGGCGGGGTGACATCGACCGGCGCCTGGCGCACGCTGCCCGAGGGCGACTTCACCTTCCGTACGGACACCGAGGACGGCTTCCTCGTGTACCGCTGGCGGCTCAAGCGGGGGCGGACGGTGCCCGCGGGCACGCACGTCTTCGCGGGGCAGTACGACCACGCCCGCGGCGGCCGGGACGCCGGCGCCGACACCTACACGGCCTCCGCACGGTCAGGCGGTGAACAGCTGGCAGTACGTGGCGACTTCGCCCCGCACGGCCGCTGAAAAAACCTCTTCCGGCCCGGCAACCCCTTCCGCCTCCGGTGGCGACCAGACGACGCAAGTCTCACCCCCACCGAAGGAAACGGGACATGACATCAGCAGAAAAGCGGTCCGCCGGCCGCCACCGCAGGTCGCTCAACCGCCGCAGGGCCGTGGCCGGCGGGATCGCCGCGCTCGGGCTGACCGGCGCGGCCCTCGTCACCAGCACGACGCTGAGCAGCGCGGGCGCCGCTGCCGCCTGGCCGACGCCCGGCGGCAGCCAGGCGGTCAGCAAGACCATCGAGGTGTCCGGCACCTACGACGGCGGCCTCAAGCGCTACTACGGCAGCGGTGACCTGGGCGGCGACGGCCAGGAGGAGGGCCAGGACCCGATCTTCAAACTGAAGGACGGCGCGGTACTCAAGAACGTCGTCATCGGCTCCCCGGCCGCCGACGGCGTGCACTGCTCGGGCACCTGCACGCTGCAGAACGTGTGGTGGGAGGACGTCGGCGAGGATGCCGCCACCTTCAAGGGCACCTCCTCCGGCGCGACGTACACGGTCACCGGCGGCGGCGCGATGAAGGCGGACGACAAGGTCTTCCAGTTCAACGGCGCGGGCAAGCTGAACATCAGCGGCTTCCAGGTCTCCGACTTCGGCAAGCTCGTGCGCAGCTGCGGCAACTGCTCGACCCAGTACAAGCGCACCATCAGCGTCAGCGACGTGGACGTGACGGCCCCGGGCAAGTCCCTGGTCGGCATCAACACCAACTACGGGGACACCGCGACGCTGAAGAGCGTCCGCATCCACGGCGACAGCAGCAAGAAGATCAAGCCGTGCGTGCGCTACACGGGCAACGACAACGGTGACGAGCCGGTCGAAACGGGCAGCGGCCCGGACGGCACGTACTGCCGCTACTCCGCGTCCGACATCTCGTACAACTGACCCGACGCTCCGTCAGATCGTCCGTGGCGGCCGTTCTCTCACGAGTTCTTGTGTCAGAAGCGTTGACGAACCTCCTGTGGGGCTCTAGCTTCATCGCGTCGTACTTCATACGTCGTATATGAGACGTGATGCGCGAGATACGAGAACTGAGAGCGGCCGCCATGACTTTCGCCCCCGCCCCGATCCCTTCCCGCACGCAGTACGTGCTCGAAGCGGTCAAACACCGCATCCTCACCGGGCAGTTGAGCCCCGGCCAGCCACTGGTGGAGACCGAGATCGCCGCCCAGTACGGGGTCTCCAAGACGCCGGTGCGCGAGGCGCTGAAGACCCTCGCCGGCACCGGACTCGTGGTCATGAGCCAGTACAAGGGCGTCACCGTGCGGATGGTCGACGCGACCATGGCGCGCGAGGTCTACGACGTGCGGCTGCTGCTGGAGCCGGAGGCGGTCCGCCGTACCGTGCGCAGCGCCGCCTCTGTCGAGGACGCCCGCACGGCCCTGGCACGCGCCGCCGACGCCGCCGACCCGGCGGACCGGTCGCTCGCCAACCGCGACTTCCACCGCGCGCTGTACCTGCCCTGCGGCAACCCGCTGCTGTCCCGGATGCTCGACGAGGTCCGCGACCAGGCGGCGCTCGTCTCGACCGTCGCCTGGGCGGCCGTGCCGTCCTGGGAGCGGGAGGCCACCGAGCACGAGGAGATCCTCCGGCTGGTCACGGCCGGTGACGCCGACGGCGCGGCCCGCGCGGTGCACGACCACATCGCCTCGTTCGTCGCCCGGGCCTTCCCCGAGGCGGACGAGGCCCCCACCGCAGAGGGAGCGCAGGCATGACAGCGGCCGCATACGAGACCCAGCGGGCGGCGCTCGCCGACGTCGTGGCCATCCCGGTGACCCCGTTCACCGGGAACGGCTCGCTCGACACCGCGGCGCACCGAGCGGTGCTGCGCCGCCTGCTCGACGCCGGGGTGCGGACCCTGACGCCGAACGGCAACACCGGCGAGTACTACGCCCTCACCCCCGACGAGCGGCGCGCCGTCACCGAGCTGACGGTCGAGGAGGCGGGGGAGCGGGCCGCGATCCTCGTCGGCGTGGGCCACGACGTGCCGACCGCCATCGCCTCCGCGCGCCACGCCCGCGACCTCGGCGCACAGATGGTGATGGTCCATCAGCCCGTCCACCCCTACGTCTCGGCGGGCGGCTGGGTCGACTACCACCGGGCGATCGCCGAGGCCGTGCCCGAGCTGGGCGTCGTCCCGTACCTGCGCAACGCGGCGCTGAGCGGCTTGCGGCTCGCCGAACTCGCCGACGCCTGCCCGAACGTCATCGGCGTGAAATACGCCGTGCCGGACGCGGCACGCTTCGCCGCCTTCGCGCGGGACGCGGGCCTCGACCGCTTCGTGTGGATCGCCGGCCTCGCCGAGCCGTACGCCCCCTCGTACTTCTCGGCCGGCGCGACCGGCTTCACCTCCGGGCTCGTCAACGTCTCCCCGGCGATCTCCCTGAACATGCTCCGGGCCCTGCGCTCCGGCGACTACCCGGCCGCCATGAAGGTCTGGGAGCAGATCCGCCGCTTCGAGGAGCTGCGCGGCGCGAACGGCTCCGCCGACAACGTGACCGTGGTCAAGGAAGCCCTGGCCTCGCTCGGGCTGTGCCGCCGCGACGTCCGCCCGCCGAGCAGGCCGCTGCCCGAGGACGCGCGCGCCGAGGTCGCCGCCCTCGCCGCCGGATGGCCGATATGAGACGCCCGGAGGAGCTCAGGAGCCACCAGTGGTACGGCACGGACGGGCTGCGCTCCTTCAGCCACCGCGCCCGCACCCGGCAGCTCGGCTACCTGCCCGAGGAACACCTCGGCAAGCCGGTCATCGCGATCCTCAACACCTGGTCCGACATCAACCCCTGCCACTCCCACCTGCGCGACCGCGCCCAGGCCGTCAAGCGCGGCGTGTGGCAGGCCGGCGGCTTCCCGCTCGAATTCCCCGTCTCGACCCTGAGCGAGACCTTCCAGAAGCCGACCCCGATGCTCTACCGCAACATGCTGGCCATGGAGACCGAGGAGCTGCTGCGCTCGTACCCGGTGGACGGCGCGGTGCTGCTCGGCGGCTGCGACAAGTCCACGCCCGCGCTGCTGATGGGCGCCGCCAGCGTCGACCTGCCCGCCGTCTTCGTGCCCGCCGGGCCGATGCTCCCGGGCCACTGGCGCGGCGAAGTCCTCGGCTCCGGCACCGACATGTGGAAGTACTGGGACGACAAGCGCGCGGGCCTCATCGGCGACTGCGAAATGGCCGAGCTGGAGAGCGGGCTCGCCCGTTCGCCGGGGCACTGCATGACCATGGGGACGGCGTCCACGCTGACGGCCGCGGCCGAGGCACTGGGCGTGACGGTGCCGGGCGCGTCGAGCATCCCCGCCGTGGACTCCGGGCACGACCGGATGGCCGCCGCGTCCGGGATGCGGATCGTCGACCTCGTACGCCGGGCCGTGCGGCTGTCGCACCTGCTGAGCGCCGAGGCGTTCGAGGACGCCGTCACCACCGTCCTCGGGCTCGGCGGCTCCACCAACGCCGTGATCCACCTGATCGCGATGGCAGGACGCGCCGGAGTACGGCTGACCCTGGACGACTTCGACCGGATCGCCCGCACGGTGCCGGTGCTCGCCAACGTCCGCCCCGGCGGCGGCCCGTACCTCATGGAGGACTTCCACTTCGCCGGCGGCCTGCCCGGCTTCCTCTCCCGGATCACCGACCTGCTCCACCTGGACCGGCCCACCGTCGCCCACCCGACGCTGCGCGAGCAGCTGGCCGGGGCGCTGGTCCACGACGACGACGTGATCCGCACCCGCGACAACCCGGTCGCGAAGGAGGGCGGGGTCGCCGTCCTGCGCGGCAACCTCTGCCCCGACGGCGCGGTCATCAAGCACATCGCCGCCGAGCCGCAGCTCCTGAAGCACACCGGGCCCGCGGTCGTCTTCGACGACTACCGGACGATGCAGCGGACCATCAACGACCCGTCGCTCGGCATCACCGCCGACCACGTGCTCGTACTGCGCAACGCCGGGCCCAAGGGCGGCCCGGGCATGCCCGAGTACGGCATGCTGCCGATCCCCGACCACCTGCTCAAACAGGGCGTGCGGGACATGGTGCGGATCTCCGACGCCCGGATGAGCGGCACCAGTTACGGCGCGTGCGTGCTCCACGTGGCGCCCGAGTCGTACGTCGGCGGCCCGCTCGCCCTCGTACGCACCGGCGACCCGATCACCCTCGACGTCGCGGCGCGCACGCTGCGGCTCGACGTACCGGACGCGGAGCTGGCGCGCCGCCGCGCCGACTGGACCCCGCCGCCCGAGCGGTACGAGCGCGGGTACGGCGCGCTGTACACCGAACAGATCACCCAGGCCGACACCGGCTGCGACTTCGCCTTCCTCGCGCGCCCCGGCAAGGTCCCGGACCCGTACGCGGGCTGAGCGCCTGTGTCTAAACCCCGGCCGGGCGCCCGCCGCCTGGCACGCACTCTCGCGGCGTTGCCAAAAGGCCCTAGTAGCTCCGCTACGAGGACCTTCCGGCGCCTTGCGATAGCACGCACCAGACGACGCGCGCTATCCGACCGGGGTTTAGACACAGGCGCTGAGCCGCCCTCCTCCGGCGCCGCCGCGCACCGCCCGTACGGCAGGACGACCGTACGGCCGGCCATCGAACGTTCCCGAGAACGGAGAAAGAGTCATGGCCCAAGCCGCAGCCGTGGCCGAGTCACCGCCCAGAGCCAGACCCCGCCGCGGCACCGGAGCGACCCCGCGCCGGCTGCCGTACCTGCTGATCGCGCCCGCCGGGCTGCTGATGCTGGGCTTCATCGCCTACCCCGTGCTCAGCGTCTTCTGGACCTCGCTGCAGCACTACAACCCCACCAAGCCCTGGCGGAACGGCTTCGCCGGGCTGGACAACTTCACCGAGATCTTCACCAGCGACCCCCAGTTCTGGGGCACGCTGACCTTCAGCCTCAAGTGGGTCGTCGTCGAGGTCGGGCTGCAGCTGCTGTTCGGCCTGGCCCTGGCCCTGATCGTCAACCAGACCTTCGCGGGCCGGGCACTGGCCCGCGCGCTGGTCTTCTCGCCGTGGGCCGTCTCCGGCGTCCTCACCTCCGCGATCTGGGTACTGCTCTACAACTCCCAGACCGGCCTCAGCCGTTACCTCGCCGACGCGGGGATCGGGGAGTACGGCACCTCCTGGCTCTCGGACACCGCCACCGTCTTCCCCGCCGCGATCGTCGCCGACCTCTGGCGCGGGGTGCCCTTCTTCGCCATCCTCATCCTCGCCGACCTGCAGTCCGTCTCCAAGGACCTCTACGAGGCGGCCGAGGTGGACGGCGCGAGCCGGCTGCGGCAGTTCGTCCACATCACCCTGCCGCACCTGAAGGACGCCATCATCCTCTCCACGCTGCTGCGCGCGGTGTGGGAGTTCAACAACGTCGACCTGCTCTACACCCTGACCGGCGGCGGACCGGCGGGCGAGACCACCACCCTGCCGCTGTACATCGCCAACACCTCCGTCGACGCCCACAACTTCGGCTACGCGTCCGCGCTGACCACCGTCGCGTTCGTCATCCTGCTCTGCTGCTCGATGGTCTACCTGCGGCTGAGCAAGTTCGGAGGAGGCGACAAGTGACCACCGCCCAAGTCAGTACCGCGCACGTGCGAACCGCGCAGGTGAGTGTCAAGCGCCGCCGCGCCTGGGACCAGGCACCGCGCTGGCAGACCCACCTCCCGCTCGCGCTCTACCTCCTCTTCACGCTCGTCCCCTTCTACTGGATCCTGCTCTTCGCGCTCCGCCCGGCCGGCTCCACCTCGCTGGTGCCCTGGCCGATCACGTTCGAGCACTTCGCGAAGGTGTGGACCGAGCGCAGCTTCGCGACGTACTTCCAGAACAGCGTGCTCATCGCCGTGGCCACCCTGGTGCTCACCACGGTCGTCGCGCTGGCCGGCGGCTACGCGCTCGCCCGCTTCGACTTCCGCGCCAAGAAGGGCTTCATGCTGGCCCTGCTGTGCTCCCAGTTCGTGCCCGGAGCGCTGCTGCTGGTGCCGCTGTTCCAGATCTTCGCCCAGCTCCAGCTGATCAACTCGCTGGGCAGCGTCGTCATCGCGGAGACCGTCTTCCAGCTGCCGCTCTCGATGATCCTGATCAGCGGCTTCATCAGGAACGTGCCGTACTCCCTGGAGGAGGCCGCCTGGGTCGACGGCTGCGGCCGCTTCCGGGCCTTCCGCACGGTCGTACTGCCGCTGCTGCGGCCCGGCCTGGTCGCCGTCGGCTCGTTCGCCTTCGTGCACGCCTGGAACCACTTCCTCTTCGCGCTGATGTTCCTCAGCAACCAGGAGAAGCAGACCATCCCCGTCGGTCTGAACACCCTGATGGGCGCGGACAGCGTCGACCTCGGCGCGCTGGCCGCCGGCGGCGTCATCGCGGCGGTGCCCGTCGTGATCGTCTTCGCGTACATCCAGAAGTGGCTGATCACCGGCTTCAGCGCGGGGGCGGTGAAGGGATGAGCGGGCCCGGTACGGAAGAACCGCTGTCGGTCGTCCTCGTGGGCGCCCGCGGCCACGGCCGCTGGCACCTGGCCAACATTCGCCGGCTGGCCGGGCAGGGCCGCGTCCGCCTCGCCGGGGTCTGCGACCTGGCCCCGCTGACCGCCGCCGAACTCGACGGGCTCGGCCCCGTCGCGCAGTCCGACGACTTCGAGACCCTGCTCGCCGTCACCGGCGCCCGCATCGCCGTCCTCTGCACCCCCATCCCCACCCACGCCGACCTCGCGCTGACCGCCGCCCGGCGCGGCGTCCACCTGCTCGTCGAGAAGCCGCCGGCGCCCTCGTACACCGAATACCGGCGGCTGGCCGACGGCATCGCGGCGGCCGGCGTGGCCTGCAACATCGGCTTCCAGTCGCTCGGCTCGCACGCCGTCGCCGCCATCCGCGACCTGGTCGCCGACGGCGCCATCGGCGAGCCGGCCGGCATCGGCGCGGCCGGGGCCTGGGTGCGCGACGAGGCGTACTTCCACCGCGCGCCCTGGGCCGGACGGCGCAGGCTGCGCGGCACCGACGTGCTCGACGGCGTGCTCACCAACCCGCTCGCGCACGCCGTCGCCACCGCCCTCGCACTCGACGGCAGCACCGCCGCCGAGGACGTCGCGGACGTGGAGAGCGAGCTCTTCCGCGCCCACGACATCGAGTCCGACGACACCTCCTGCGTCCGCGTCACCACCGCGCACGGCGGCCGCGTCACGGTCGCCGCCACCCTGTGCGCCGAGACGGCCGCCGAGCCGTACGTCGTGGTGCACGGCACCCGGGGCCGGATCACCTTCTGGTACAAGCAGGACCGCGTCCTGGTGCAGCGCACCGGGCACGGCCCCGAGGAGAGCGTGCACGGCCGCACCGACCTGCTGGAGAACCTGGCCGACCACCTCACCCGCGGCACGCCGCTCCTCGTACCGCCCGCCGCCACCGGCGCCTTCATGCGGGTACTCGACGCGATCCGGCGCGCCCCGGACCCGGTGGCGCTGCCGCCGGACGCCTGGCACACCGCACCCGGCACCGGCACGACGGCCGGCGGGAGCACCCTCCGCCGCGTCGTCCCCGGCATCGACGGCCTCGTGGCCGCCGGCGCCGACACCCTGTCCCTCTATTCCGAACTGGGCGCCGCGTGGGCGCTCCCGGAGGAGGCGCGCTCCAGATGACCGTCACCGATCACACTCCGGCCCTGGCCCTGTGCTGCACCGGCCGGCCCGTCGCCCGGTACGCCTACCGGCCAGGCCTCCCCGCCCGGCTCGCGCCGCGCCCCTACCTGCACCCCGTGACCACCCTGCGCGGCACGCCCGTCACCGCGCTGATGCCCGCCGACCACCCGCACCACCTCGGCGTGGGCGTCGCGGTCCCGGACGTGGCGGGGCACAACTTCTGGGGCGGCCGGACGTACGTACGCGACCGCGGGCCGACCGCGCTCGACAACCACGGCGTGCAGCGGCACACCGGCTTCAACCTGTGCGACCCGGACGGCTTCGTGCAGGAGCTGAGCTGGAGCGCGGGTGAGCACGAGCTGCTGCGCGAGCGCCGCACCGTTGCGGCCACCGAACTGACCGACACCGCCTGGGCGCTGGACTTCACCTTCTCGCTGACCAACACCACCCCCGGCCCGCTCTCCCTGGGCAGCCCCGCGACCAACGGCCGCCCCGGCGCCGCGTACGGCGGCTTCTTCTGGCGCGCGCCTGAAGGAGCCGCGGCCCCGGCCGTCTTCACCGCGGATGCCGACGGCGAGGCCGCCGTGCACGAGAGCCGCGCCGACTGGCTGGCGCTCGCGGGCCGGGACTGGACGCTGGTCTTCGCCGGCGCGACCGGTCCGACCCGCAGCGACCCCTGGTTCGTGCGCACCACCGACTACCCGGGGGTCGGCTCCTCGCTGGCTTACGAGGAGCGGTTACTGCTACCCCCGGGCGACACCGTCGTCCGCCGGATCGTCACCGTGGTCGCCGACGGCCGCCTGCACCGCGACGAGGCCGCCGCGCTGGCCAGGAAGGCGGTGACGGCATGACGGCCGACGACCGGCTCACTGGCGCCGCCCGCTTCTCCGCCGACCTCGGCGACGGCACCTACCGCAATCCGATCCTCGCCGCCGACTGGTCCGACCCCGACCTCGTCCGCGTCGGCGACGACTACTACCTGACCGCCTCCAGCTTCGGCCGCGCCCCCGGGCTGCCGCTGCTGCACTCCCGCGACCTGGTCAACTGGACCCTGATCGGCCACGCACTGGACCGCCTCGAACCGGCCGCCGCCTTCGCCGTGCCGCGCCACGACTGCGGCGTGTGGGCGCCCTCGATCCGGCACCACGACGGCCGGTTCTGGATCTTCTGGGGCGACCCCGACCACGGGATCTTCCAGGTCAGCGCCGAGGACCCGCGCGGGCCCTGGAGCCGGCCGCACCTGCTCAAGGAGGGCAAGGGCCTGATCGACCCCTGTCCGCTGTGGGACGCGGAGACCGGCGCCGCGTACCTCGTGCACGCCTGGGCCAAGTCCCGCTCCGGTATCAAGAACCGCCTCACCGGCCACCGGATGCGGACCGACGCCACCGGGCTGCTCGACGAGGGCACCACCCTCGTCGACGCCGACCGCATCCCCGGCTGGTTCACGCTCGAAGGCCCCAAGCTCTACCGGCACAACGGCTGGTTCTGGATCTTCGCGCCCGCCGGGGGAGTGGAGACGGGCTGGCAGGGCGCCTTCCGCTCGCGCGGCTTCTTCGGACCGTACGAGGAGCGCGTCGTCCTCGCCCAGGGCGACACCGACGTCAACGGCCCGCACCAGGGCGGCTGGGTGCGCACCCCGGCCGGCGAGGACTGGTTCGTGCACTTCCAGGAGCAGGGCGCGTACGGGCGCCTCGCGCACCTCCAGCCGATGCGGTGGGAGGCGGACGACTGGCCGGTCATCGGCGCGTGCGGCAGCCCGGTACGGGTGCACAGGAAGCCGGCGCTGCCGCCGCAGCCGCCTGCCGCGCCGGCCACCGACGACGACTTCCCCGGCGGGCGCCACGGCCGCCAGTGGCAGTGGACCGCCAACCCCGCGGCCGGCTGGGCGCCCGCCCACAGTGGTGACGGGCTGCGGCTGACCTGCGTCCGCACCCCCGACGCGCACGACCTGCGCCGCTTGCCTAACGTCCTCACCCAGCGGCTGCCCGCACGCCCCGCCACCGCCGAGGTCGAACTGCGGCTGGAGAGCACCGAGCCGGGCGCCAAGGCCGGGCTCACCGTGCTCGGCGACGCCTTCAGCTGGATCGGGCTGGAGCGCGCGGCGGACGGCACCGTACGGCTGGTCCACCGGTTCGCGGAGTCCGTGGCCGAGCGGGAGCGGGACGCCGCGCATGCACGGCTCGCGCCGGACGGCCGGGCCCGGCTGCGGATCGCCGTCGGGCCGGGCGCCCGCTGCCGCTTCGCCGCCGACACCGGCGACGGGTGGACGCCGTACGGGCAGGTCTTCGCCGCCACGCCATGGCGCTGGGTCGGCGCCCTGCTCGGGCTCTTCGCCACGGCCCCCGCCGATGCCCGCCGCCCCGGCGCCGCGCTCTTCACGCACTTCCGCCTCACCTGCGATCAGGCCGACTGAGGCCACCGTTTTTGTCCGTACGCCTGTGGGAGCCGCCATGCCGTACCTCCGTAGCAAGCGCTTGCCGGACAGAGCCCTGGCCGCCACGGCCGCCCTCGCGGCGGCCCTGGGCCTGGGGGCGCCGGCCCCCGCCGGGGCCGCCGAACCACCCCGGCCACCTGCCACCACCGCCGCCCACGATGCCTCCGCCGACCGCCCACACGGCTTCGCCTCCCTCGCGGGCGGCACCACCGGCGGCGCCGGCGGCCGGGTCGTCACCGTCCGCACCCAGGCCGACCTGGCCAAGTACGCCGCCGCCGACGAGCCCTACGTCATCCGCGTCGCCGCCGCCATCGAGGTCGCGCCGTTCGGCTCGGACATCGTCGTCGCCTCGGACAAGACGATCGTCGGCGTCGGCACCAGCGGCGAGATCGTCCACGGCGAGCTGCATCTGAACCCCGGCACGCACAACGTCATCATCCGCAACCTGACCATCCGCGACTCCTACGTCGACGGCGACTGGGACGGCAAGACCCAGGACTTCGACGCGATCCAGATGGACTCGGTGCACCACGTCTGGATCGACCACAACCGGTTCACGCACATGGGCGACGGACTGCTCGACGTCCGCAAGAACAGCGAGTACCTCACCGTCTCCTACAACCGCTTCGACACCCACAACAAGGCGTTCGGCATCGGCTGGACCGATGACGTCCGGACGCAGATCACCATCGACCACAACTGGTTCCACGGCACCAAGCAGCGCAATCCGTCCGCCGACAACTGCGCGTACGCACACCTCTACAACAACTACCTCTCCGCGCAGGTCGACGACGGCGACCCGGTCTGGTCGTACGGGAACTACGCGCGGGGCCGCACAAAGATGGTGATCGAGAACAGCTACTACGACGGCGTTCAGCACCCCTACCAGGCGGACGACACCGCCGAACTCGTGCAGCGCGGCTCGGTCCTCAAAAACACGACAGGGCGGCACGACACCCGCGGCACCGCCTTCGACCCGCACGCCTTCTACCCCTACCGGCCCGACCCGGCCGCCGCCGTGCCCGCGCTGGTGAAGAAGTTCTCCGGCCCGCAGCGCACCCTCGGCACCGACACCGTCCTCCATGTCCCCGCCGACTACCCCACCGTGCAGGCGGCGGTCGACGCGGTGCCGGCCGGCAACGACGGCCGGGTCACGCTGGCGCTCGCGCCCGGTACGTACCGCGAGCAGGTGCGGATCCCGGCCACCAAGCCGTACCTCACCCTCCTCGGCACCGGTGACGACCGCGCGGACACCGTGATCGTGTACGACACGCCCAACGAGTACGGCGGCTCGTCCGGCAGCGCCACCGTGCTGATCGCCGCGCACGACGTGACGGGGCGTCACCTCACCTTCGTCAACGACTTCGACGAGGCCGCGCACGACCTGAACAGCGAACAGGCGCTCGCCATGAAGACCACCGGCGACCGGATCGTCTTCGAGGACACCGCCTTCAAGGGCAACCAGGACACGCTGATGACGGACAGCCCGAAGCTGGACACCGTCAGCCGGGTCTACCTCCGCGACGCGTACATCGAGGGCGACGTCGACTTCCTCTACGGGCGTGCCACCACCGTCATCGACCGCTCCGTCATCAAGGCGCTGAGCCGCGGCTCGAACACCAACAACGGCTACATCGCCGCCGCTTCGACCTGGAAGAACAATCCGTACGGCATCCTCATCACCGACTCCCGCATCGTCAGCGACGCGCCCGCCGGGACCTTCCACCTCGGCCGCCCCTGGCACCCGGGCGGCGAGCCGGACGCGATCGGCCAGGTCCTCATCCGCGACACCGAGCTGCCCGCAGCCGTGAAGTCCGCGCCGTGGACCGACATGGGCGGCTTCTCCTGGCGGGACGCCCGCTTCGGCGAGTACCGGAATGCCGGGCCGGGCGCGGCCGTCACCGCCGACCGGCCGCAGCTGAGCGACGCGGAGGCCGCCCGCCACGAGGTGGCCGACTACCTGAACGGCGCGGACGGCTGGGACCCGTACCGCGGCTGACCCGCTCCCATCACGAGAAAAGAGCCGACCATGACCACCTTCCGCAGCAGCAGACGGACCCGCGCGAGCGCGGCGCTCGCCCTCACAGCGGTCCTCGCCCTCACCGCCACCGCCTGCGGCGACGACGGCAGCGGCGTCGCGGGCGAGACCGGCGCCGAGGGCTCCGGCAAGGGCACGATCACCTTCTGGGACAACAACGGCGGGGTGCGCACCGACGTCTGGAAGGAGATCATCAAGGACTTCGAGGCGAAGTACCCCGACATCGACGTCGACTACGTCGGGATCGCCGCGACCGAGGCGCAGTCCAAGTACGACACCGCCATCCAGGGCGGCGGCCTGCCCGACGTCGGCGGCATCGGCGCCGCGATGCTCGCCGGCATCAGCGCCCAGGGCGCCCTGGAGCCGCTGGACGGGCGCATCAAGGACAGTGCGCTCGACGGGAAGCTGAACGCGCGGATGGTGAAGAGCGTCCGGTCCGCGGCCGGCGGCAAGAAGCTCTACACGGTCCCGATGCACGCGACCAACGGCGTGCTGTACTACCGCACCGACCTGTTCAAGGCCGCGAACCTGCCCGCGCCCACCACCTGGTCGGCGTTCTACAAGGCGGCCGCGGAACTGACCGACAAGGGTGGCAACAAGTTCGGCTACACCATCCGCGGCGGCGCCGGCTCCATCGCCCAGGCGCTGGACGCGATGTACGGCCAGTCCGGCATCAGCGGCTTCTGGGAGAAGGACGGGCTGCACACCACCCTCGACGACCCGAAGAACGTCGCGGCGCTGGAGAAGTACGTCGCGCTCTACAAGAAGAACACCCCGGCGGCCGACATCAACAACGACTTCACGAAGATGGTCGCCCAGTGGGACAGCGGGCAGATCGGCATGCTCAACCACAACATGGGCTCCTACCAGGACCACGTGAAGGCGCTCGGCACGAAGAAGTTCCGCGGCATACCGAACCCCACGCTGGACGACGGCACCCGGGTGATGGTGTCCAACCCGGTCGACGGCCTCGGTCTCTTCAAGTCCGGCAAGAACAAGGCCGCCGCCTGGAAGTTCATCGAATTCGCGGCCTCCCACGAATCCAACAGCAAGTGGAGCGAGTCGGCCGGCACCATCCCGTCCAACCTGGACGCGGCGAAGGACGACTGGGTGCAGCAGTCCGAGACCACCAAGCTCGGCGCCGAGGCCCTGAACAGCGAAAAGACGAAGATCGTCGACCTGCCGTACTACCTGCCCGACTGGAACACCCTCTCCAAGGCCGACAACGAGCCCGCCTTCCAGAAGGTGCTGCTCGGCAAGATGACACCGAAGGACTTCCTGACCTCCCTCGCCGAGCAGTTCGACGCGGCCCAGGCCGAGTGGAAGCAGCAGAGCAAGTGACCGTCACGCGCCGCCAGGTGGCCGCGGCGTTCGCGGGCCTCCCGCTCGCGCTCGCCGCGGCCCCGTCCGCCGTCGCCAGTCCAGGAGGCCACCGCCCGATGCCCACCCTCCACCTCGCCGGCGACTCCACCGCCGCCCAGAAGTACGCCGACGCCCAACCCGAGACCGGCTGGGGCATGGCCCTCCCCTTCTTCCTCCACCACGACGTTCCGGTCGCCAACCACGCCGTCAACGGCCGCAGTTCCAAGAGCTTCGTCGACGAGGGGCGGCTGACGGCGGTGCTGACCGCCCTCCGCCCCGGCGACCTCCTCCTCGTCCAGTTCGGCCACAACGACGAGAAGACCGAGGACCCCACCCGGTACACCGAGCCCTGGACGACGTACCAGGAGTACCTGCGGCAGTACCTGACGGGGGCGCGGGCGCGCGGCGCGCGGCCGGTGCTGCTCACCTCCGTGGAGCGCCGGAAGTTCGACGCCGGAGGCAACGCCCTGCCCACCCACGGCGCGTACCCGGCCGCGATGCGGGCCCTGGCCACCGAGGAGGACGTCCCGCTGCTCGACATCCAGGAACGCTCCCTCGCCCTGTGGCAGAAACTCGGCCCCGACGAGACGAAGACGTACTTCAACTGGACCCCGGCCGAGCAGGACAACACCCACTTCAACCCGCCCGGCGCCATCGCCGTCGCCCGCCTGGTCGCGGCCGGACTGCGGGCCACGCGGCTGCTGGCGCCCGGCGACCTGCGCCGCCTCGACGACGACATTCCCACATCCTGGATCACCTGGCCGGAAGGGCACGGAGCATGACCGCGCGCACCACCCTCATCACGCTGGCGGGCTGCGCCGCGCTCGCCCTCACCACGGCGGGCCCGGCCCACGCGGCGCCGCCCCGCGACGTGCTGCCGGCCCACGACGGCTGGGCGTCGGCGGACGGCGGGACCACCGGCGGCGCGGGCGCCGACGCCGCGCACACCTACACGGTCACCACCTGGGCGGAGCTGCGGGCCGCGCTCGCCGACGACCCCGGCGCCCCGAGGATCGTCAAGGTCAAGGGCACCTTGGACGCGACCGGCGCCGGCTGTGCGGCCTTCGCCGCCGACGGCTACGACTTCGCCCGCTACCTCGCCGACTACGACCCCGCCGTCTGGGGCCGCGACCGCCCGGTCAGCGGCGAGCAGGAGGACCTGCGCGCCGCGTCCCAGCGGAACCAGGGCGCGGCCGTCAAGGCGTACGTCCCGGCGGACACCACCGTCGTCGGCGTCGGGAAACACGCCGGAATCGTCGGCGGCAGCCTCCAGATCCAGGACGTCGACAACGTCGTGGTCCGCAACCTCACCGCCGAGAGCCCGCTGGACTGCTTCCCGCAGTGGGACCCGACGGACGGCGCGACCGGCGCCTGGAACTCCGAGTACGACAGCATGGTGGTCACCGGCGCCACCCACGTCTGGCTCGATCACAACACCTTCACCGACGGCGCCCACCCCGACAGCTCGCTGCCGGAGTACTACGGCGAGGTGTACCAGCAGCACGACGGCGAGCTGGACATCGTGCGCGGCGCCGACCTGGTCACCGCATCCTGGAACGTCTTCGCCGACCACGACAAGACCCTGATGATCGGCAACAGCGACGGCGCGGCCGCCACCGACCGCGGCAGGCTCCGCGTCACCCTGCACCACAACCTCTTCCGCGACGTCGTCGAGCGCGCGCCGCGCGTCCGCTTCGGCAAGGTCGACGCGTACAACAACCACTACGCGGCCGGGCCGGACACGCCGTACGTCTACAGCCTCGGCATCGGCATCGAGTCCCAACTGGTCGCGGAGAACAACGCGTTCACCCTGCCGTCCGGCACCGGCGCCGGACGCGTCCTGAAGAAATGGAAGGACGCGCCGGTCACCGCGGCCGGCAACCGCGTCAACGGCCGCCCGGTCGATCTGATCGCCGTGCACAACGCGGAGGTCCCCGGGGAGCCCCTGCGGTCCGGCGCCGGCTGGACCCCCGCCCTGCGGACCCGCGTGGACGACCCGCGCGCCGTACCGGACCTCGTCGACCACCGGGCGGGGGCGGGGCGGCTGCGCTGACGCTCCACCGGTTCCCGCCGGTCGCCGAGACCGGTGATTTCGCCGATGTGCGAAGGGGCTGCACGGCACGAGAGTTGCGGTCGTCAGTGACCGTTACCGAGAGGAACCGTCGTGCAGCAGCACACCAGCGTGTCCGTGCGCATTCCGGAACGGCAGGGGACGAGCCGGCTCAGAACCCGGCTGACGCGGTGGGGGCTGGCCGGCCTCCTGGCCGCGGGCACCCTGCTCACCTCGCAGGCCGGGCCGGCCGGGGCCGCGGGCAACCCGTACGAGCGCGGCCCCGCGCCCACCGTCTCCAGCATCGAGGCGTCCCGCGGCCCGTACGCCGTCTCCCAGACCAGCGTCTCCGCGCTGAGCGTCACCGGCTTCGGCGGCGGCACCATCTACTACCCGACCTCGACCAGCGACGGCACCTTCGGCGCCGTCGCCATCTCGCCCGGCTTCACCGCCTACCAGTCGTCCATCGCCTGGCTCGGCCCGCGGCTGGCCTCCCAGGGCTTCGTCGTGTTCACCATCGACACCAACACCACGGTCGACCAGCCCGACAGCCGCGGACGCCAACTCCTCGCCGCGCTGGACTACTTGACCGGCCGCAGCTCGGTGCGCGACCGGATCGACAGCAGCCGGCTCGGCGTCATGGGCCACTCGATGGGCGGCGGCGGCACGCTGGAGGCCGCCAAGAGCCGTCCGTCCCTCCAGGCCGCGATCCCGCTGACCGGCTGGGACCTCGACAAGACCTGGCCGGAGATCCAGACCCCGACGCTCGTCGTCGGCGCCGACGGCGACACCGTAGCCCCGGTCGCCACGCACTCCGAGCCGTTCTATGAGAGCCTGCCCGGCTCGCTCGACAAGGCGTACCTGGAGCTGAACAACGCGACGCACCTCACCCCGAACACCCCCAACACCACGATCGCGAAGTACAGCATCTCGTGGCTCAAGCGGTTCATCGACAACGACACCCGCTACGAGCAGTTCCTCTGCCCGCTGCCCCGACCGAGCCTGACGATCGAGGAGTACCGGGGCAACTGCCCGCACACGTCCTGATCCCGCCCCGTGGGGCAGAGGGGACGGAGGGGTTCCGTGAACGTTTACACGCCAGTAACCTGACGGTCGTGACCGGAACGAAGACCGTGCCCGGAACGAATCCCCCGCCCCGGCGAGTCGCGCGCCGTACGTACGGGCCGTGCCCGGCGACGGCGCGCGGCCGTGCGGG
>NZ_JBEPFC010000157.1:0-16911 GCF_040301705.1 Streptomyces sp. NPDC000151
GCGAGGTCGAGTTGAGTGACTGCCGGAACATCGCTCTCTTGGGTGAGGAGCCCTTGACATGCCTGAGCACGACCCCGCCGTACGGTATGAAGCGGCGGATCAGGCGGAGCCGGTCGAGCGCCTCGGGCCCGTACCGGCGGTGGCCCCCGGCGCTGCGCGCCGCCTCGGGCAGCAGGCCGCGGTCCGAGTAGAAGCGGACGGTCTTGACGGTGACGCCCGCCTGCTCCGCGAGCTCGCCGATGCTCCACATGTGGTCGGACACCAAGGCTTGAACCTCCCTCAGGGGGAGCTCCTACGGTACCGGCGAGCGCGGCCGGCCGACGGGGCCGGGCGCGGGGGACCGAGGCGCGCGAGGAGACGTTGATGACGGCATTCGTCCTGGTGTCGGGCAGTTACACCGGTGGCTGGGTGTGGCGGGAGGTGGCCGCCCGGCTGCGCGATTCGGGTGCCGAGGTGTACCCGGTGACGCTCACCGGCATGGGGGACCGCCGCCACCTCGCGGGCCCGGACACGGACCTGGAGACGCACGTCGAGGATCTGGTGCGGCTGCTGGACCAGGTGGCGGCGCCGGAGGTCGTGCTCGTCGGCCACTGCTACGGCATCCACCCGGTGCTCGGCGCGGCCGGCCGGCGCCCGGAGCGGATCGCCCGGATCGTGTACTTGGACGCGGGGATGCCCCAGGACGGCGACCCGGCGCTCCAGTTGGTGCCGGACCAGGCGGTCCGCGACCGGCTGCTGGGCGAGGACGGGCCGGCCGAGGACTGGCGGGTGCCCCCGCCGGCGGCGGACGAGTGGCAGCGCTGGGGCAGCACCGCCGGCCTCTCCGAAGCCGCCCTGGCACGGCTGACGCGCCTCGCCGCACCACAGCCGCGCGGCACGCTCACCCAGCCGCTCCGGCTCCCGGAGACGGTCGCCGCGCTGCCCACGACCGGTGTCTTCTGCACCGCCAACGGGAACAGCATCGCCGTGGTCGAGCAGATCGTGGGACTCGGGGACCCGCGCCTCAAGGCGCTCGTCGATCCCCGGGTGACCTTCTTCGAACTCGGCACCGGGCACTGGCCGATGCTCTCCGCGCCCGACGAACTGGCCGAGGTCCTGCTGAAGGCCGCGGCGGGAGAAGGGCACCGGCTGGCCGCGACGCTGACCGAACAGCCCGCACACCTCCGGCCGTTCCTCGTGGACGTGCCGGAGCGGCGCCGCGAGCGCCTCGGACGGGTCGACCTGTACCTGCCGGACGACCTGCCCGCCCACCCGGCGGAGGCCGACCGCCCGCGCCCCGCGGTGGTGTTCGTGCACGGCGGCCCGGTGCCTCCCGGCATCGACCCGACGCCGCGCGACTGGCCCACCTTCGTCGGCTACGGAGGGTACGTCGCGGGCCTGGGCGCGATCGGCGTCACGCTCGATCACCGGCTGCACGCCCTCACCGATTACCCGCGTGCCGCCGAGGACCTCGCCGAGGCGATCGACGTGGTACGGGCCGATCCGCGTGTCGACGAAGACCGCATCGCGCTGTGGCACCTCTCCGCGGGCGGGCTGCTGACGGCGGACTGGCTCGCGGCGCCCCCGCCGTGGCTGCGGTGCGTGGCGGCCAGCTATCCGATCCTCGCGCCGCTGCCGAGCTGGGGGCTCGGCGCGTCACGGTTCCGCCCCGCGGCGGCGGTGCGCGGCGCGGGGCGGCTGCCGATCGTACTGACCAGGGTGGGGCGGGAGCACCCGGAGATCGCGGCGACGGTCGAGGAGTTCCTGACCGCCGCCGCGGACTGCGGGGCCGAGGTCGAGGTGGTCGACATCCCGCTGGGCCACCACGGGTTCGAGACCAGGGACCACACCGAGCAGGCGCGCGGGGCCGTGGACCGCGCGGTGCGGTCCGTACTGGCGCACCTGCGCGGCTGAGCGGCGCGGCCCGGCTCGCCTCACGCCAGCAGGCCGGAGCTCTTCCAGAGCTTGCGGCCCACGCCGCGCATGACGCCGATCTCGTCCAGGAAGTCGGTGAGCCGCTTGGCGCCGCTCTGCATGACCTCGCGGCGGTGGCCGCTGGCCTTCACCTGCGCGACGGCCTCCCGGCGGTCCAGGCCGACGTTCGTGTACACCTGCGGGTTGACGAAGGCCACGGAGAAGACGCGCGCTGCCTCGCCGGAGGAGATCCGGGTCAGCTCCTGCTCCCAGCGCGGCGCGCGGACCATCTGGCGGCGCAGCTCCTCGCGGGCGTACCGGACGTGCCGGGCCTCCTCCACGACGTGGATGCGGGTGACGCCGCGTACGAGGGTCTGCACCCGCTCGTCCGGGAAGGTCAGCCGCTGCATCCAGTCCAGGATCTCCTCGCCCAGCAGCGTGCAGGCGAAGGAACCGGGCGTGGTGGAGACGGTCTTGAGGACCCGCGCGAGGTTGTGGTTGAACCGGGAGACGGGGTACGTGGGGGCCCCGCCCGCCTGGATCATGCGCGCGAACATCTTGGAGTGCCGGCACTCGTCCGCTATCTCGGTCAGCGCGTACCGGACATGGGCGCTGGTGACGGACTTGTCGTAGATGTGCCGGACGAGGAGCTGCATGAGGATGATCTCGAACCAGATGCCCAGCGAGGCGAGCGACGCCGCCTCGTGCCGGGCCAGGTCCATCCGCTGCTCCTCCGACATCTTCTTCCACAGGGGCGTGTCGTAGAGCGAGACGAGCTCCGGCGGCCAGAACCACTTGCCGTCCTCGATCGGCGCGTCCCAGTCCAACTCGGTGTCCGGGTCGAAGGAGTGCTTGGCGGAGGATTCCAGCAGGCGCTCGGCGACCTGCTCACGGTCCTTGAGCAGTCCGAGCGCGTCCCGCAGGACCTCGGTCTCCGCCGTGCTGATGTCAGGAGCTGTCGTCATGGCTGTGGGTACCTCGCTCGTGGGGTTACCGGCGGTCACGTCTTATGAGACTGCGTGTCAGTAAGGGCGTCAATCCCCTGTGCACGACTTATTGACCCGCCGGTAAGGAGCGTGTGAGCCTGCCAACTACCGGACGCGCCGCAGCGTTCGGTGATTCGAGGAGGCTCCTCATGTCCACCCGCGAGCTCTACGTGTCCGACCCCGGCGACCCGCTGTGGCAGGTGCCGGCCACCGGTGCCGCCCGCTTCACCTGGGAGTACGACGACGGCCGCGACCGCCTCCTCGCCCTGTACAAGAAGGGCAAGGACAAGCAGTGGGACGCCGATCTGCGCATCGAATGGGGCCTGGAGGTCGACCCGTACGACCCGCTCGGCACCCCCGACGAGGCCATGTCCCTGTACGGCACGAAATATTGGGACCGGATGACGCCGAAGGAGCGCGGGGAGCTGCGGCAGCACTACGCGTCCTGGCAGTTCAGCCAGTTCCTGCACGGCGAGCAGGGCGCGATGGTCTGTGCGGCGCGGATCGTCGAATCCGCCCCCGACCTGGACGCGAAGTTCTACTCCGCGACCCAGACCATGGACGAGGCGCGGCACGCCGAGATCTACAGCCGCTTCCTCCAGCAAAAGATCGGAATGCTCTACCCGATCAACGACAATCTCCAGTCCCTCCTCGACGACACGCTCAAGGACTCTCGTTGGGACATGCCCTACCTCGGCATGCAGGTCCTCATCGAGGGCCTGGCCCTGGCGGCTTTCGGCATGATCCGCGACACGACGGACAAGCCGCTGCCCAAGCAGATCCTCGCGTACGTCATGCAGGACGAGGCCCGGCACGTCGCCTTCGGGCGGATGGCCCTGCGCGACTACTACAAGCAGCTCACCGAGGCGGAACTGCGCGAGCGCGAGGAGTTCGTCATCGAGGGCTGCTACCTCATGCGCGACCGGCTGCGCGGCCTGGAAGTACTGGAGAACTGGGGCATACCGAAGGCCGAGGCGGCGGAGTTCACCGAGCAGTCCGAATTCCTGCACCTCTTCCGGAAGCTGCTCTTCAGCCGCATCGTCCCGTGCGTGAAGGACATCGGCCTGTGGGGCAAGCGCCTCCAGCAGGCCTACCTCGACATGGGCGTCTTCGACCTCGGCGACTCCAACCTGGACCTGCTCATGGCCCAGGACGAGGAGCTGGCCGAGAAGCTGGACGCGGAACGCTTCGCGGCCGAGGAGGCGGCCCGCACCGCCGAGGTCACCGAGGCGATCACCCGCGGCGGCACGGGGGAGTGAGCCACGGGCCCGCGATCAGCGGCGGCCCGAGCGGGCCAGCCAGCGGCCCTCGTGGCGGCTGACCTCGATCGGGCGGCCGAAGCAGGCCGTCATGCCGGCGTCGGTCAGTACCTCCTCCACCGGGCCCTTCGCCTGGACGCGGCCGTCGCGCAGCAGGACTGCGTGGCCGATGGCCGGGGACAGCTCCTCCAGGTGATGGGTCACGGTGACCGTCGCCAGCTCCGGCCGGTTCAGGGCCAGTTCGTGCATGGTGTCGATCAGGTCCTCGCGGGACGGCAGGTCGAGCGCGTTGAACGGCTCGTCGAGCAGCAGCAGCGAGGGGTCGGCCATCAGCGCGCGGGCGATCAGGAGCCGGGCCCGCTGGCCGCCCGAGCACACCCCGTACGGCCGGTCCGCCAGCTCCTTGCAGTCCAGCTCGGTCAGCAGCGCGTGCGCGCGCTCGCGCGTGGCCTCGTCGTACTTCTTCCACAGCGGCTGGACGGTGCCGGTCGCGCCGGTGAGGACGACGGTGTGTCCGGGCAGGTCCACCGGTACCTTCTGCGCGCTGGAGACCAGGCCGATCGCGGCGCGTAGCTCCCGTACGTCGACCGTGCCGAGCCGGTGCCCGAGCACCTCCACGGTGCCGGTGGTGGGGAACATCAGCGCGCCGACGAGGCGGAGGATCGTGGTCTTCCCGGCGCCGTTCGCGCCGAGCAGCGCCCAGTGCTCCCCGCTGCGTACGGTCCAGTCGATGCCGTCGAGGATGGCCTGGCCGGTGGTGATGCGGCGGACGCTCGCCCCCGAAAGGGCAGCGATCACGCGCGCCTGGGTGTCGTCCGATGGGCTCATGCGCGGCAGGTTAGCTGCAATGGCCATGTTTGTGCGGGGCCGTCCGTGAGGCGGACAGGCCCGCGGCCGGTGGCGGGCCGCGGCCGGGGAGCGTGGCGGCCGGGTCCCTTCAGCCGGTGAGGCCGAGCAGTCCGCGCATCCGTGCGTACTTGACCGTCAGCCGCTCCCGGGTCGCCGCGTCCAGGACGGCCAGCCGGTCCGGGTCCGCGTTGTGCGCGAGATCGGCCTCCTTGACCAGCAGCGCGCCGGGCGTGGCCAGGATGCGCGCGGCGTACTCCTCCGGCGGCTCCCCGGCCCGCTTGGTCACGGCCAGCACCATGTCCTTCGTGGCCGGCGACAGCGCGGCCCCCGCCAGCCACTCACCCGACAGCGCGGCGTCCTCCACCGAGTCGTGCAGCCAGGCCGCCGCGATCTGCTCGTCGCTGCCGCCGCGCGCCCGCACCCCGGCCGCCACCGCGGCCAGATGCTCGGCGTACGGCCGCCCGGCCTTGTCGGTCTGCCCTTCGTGCGCCCGGCGCGCGAGCGCCTCCACCTCGGACAGCGTGAGCGATGCGGTGTTGCCGGTGTCAGTCATGGGGCCATTGTGCCGAGCCCTCGGCGTCACCGGTCCAGGGCCGCCTTCATCACCGCCCGGGCGATCGGGGCCGCGTTGCCGCCGCCGCTGATGTCGGCGCGGTCGGCCGCCGCGTCCTCGACGACGACGGCGACCGCGACCGCCGGCTGCTCCGCGCCGTCCGCCTGCGCCCAGGAGAGGAACCAGGCGTACGGCGTGCCGGAGTTGCCGACGCCGTGCTGGGCGGTGCCGGTCTTGCCGCCGACCGTCGCGCCGGGGATCGCCGCCTTCGTGCCGGTGCCGCGGGTGACCACGTCGGTCATCAGCTCCCGCAGCCGCTTCGCGGTGTCCTCGCTCATCGCCCGGTGCAGGCGGCGCGCGCGGGTCCGCGCGAGGGTGTCGCCGTGCGCGTCGGTCAGCCGGTCCACCAGGTACGGGCGCCGCAGATCACCGTGGTTGGCGACCGCGGACGCGACCATCGCCATCTGCAGCGGGGTGGCGGCCGTGTCGTACTGGCCGATCGAGGACAGCGCGAGCTGCGCGTCGTTCATGTCCGTGTCGAAGGTGCTCTCCACCACGCGGGACGGGATCGTGAGGCCGTCGTCGTTGAAGCCGAACTTCTCGGCGGTGTCCGCCATGCCGTCCAGGCCGACGTCCACGCCGAGGTGCGCGAAGACGGTGTTGCAGGAGACCTCGAACGCGCGCCGCAGGCTCGCGTTCTCGCAGCCGCCCGCCTCATTGGTGAGCTTGGTGGAGGTACCGGGCAGGGTGTACGGGCTCGGCGTGTTCGTGGCCGCGTCCGGATCGTCCACCACGCCGTGCTCCAGCGCGGCCGCCGCGGTGACGACCTTGAACGTCGAGCCGGGCGGATAGGTCTCCTTCAGCGCCCGGTTGAGCATCGGGCGGTCGGCGGACGCGTTGAGCCGGGTCCAGGTGTCGGTGGTGCCGGAGCCGCTGCCGGACAGCTGGCCCGGGTCGTACGAGGGCGTGCTGACCAGCGCGAGGACCTTCCCGGTCGCCGGTTCCACGGCGGCCACCGCGCCCTTCTTGCCGCCCAGGCCCTCGTACGCGGCCCGCTGCAGCGCCGGGTCGATGGTGGTGACGACGTCGCCGCCGGGCCGCTGTTCGCGGGTGAGCGCGGTCCACAGGGGGAGCGGGGCGAGCCGGGCGTCGGTGCCGGAGAGGAGGTCGTCCTCGGCGTTCTCCAGCAGGGTCGTGCCGTACACCTGCGAGGCGTAGCCGGTGACCGGCGCGTACAGCGGGCCCTGGGAGTACGTACGGGCGTACCGCAGCGAGCCGCCGCTGTCCCGGGAGCCGGTGACGGACCGGCCGCCGACGACGATGCTGCCGCGCGGCTGGTCGTAGCGCTTGAGGTCGGCGCGGCGGTTGGCCTGGTTGTGCGCGTACTCGTCCTCGTTGAGGAGCTGGACGCGGGCGGCGTTCAGGAGCAGCAGGACGAGCAGGAGCAGGCAGAAGGCCGAGGTGCGGCGGATGTGCCGGATCACCGGGAGCCACCCCCGTTCCGGCCGCCTCCACGGTGTCCGCCTCCGTGGTGTCCTCCGCCATCGCGTTGCCGTTCCTCCTCCGGTACCACGATCCGCTCGATCACCCCGGTGTCCGCGCGGGCCGGCCGGGGGCGTCGTGCCCGGTCGCTGATGCGGACCAGCAGCGCGACCATGATCCAGTTGGTGACGACGGAGGAGCCGCCCTGCGCGAGGAACGGCATCGCCATGCCGGTCAGCGGGATCAGCCCCATCACCCCGCCCGCGATCACGAACACCTGGATGGCGAGGAGCGAGGAGAGGCCGACCGCGAGCAGCCGGCCGAACGGCTCGCGGATGGCCAGGCCCGCGCGGTAACCGCGGGCGACCAGCAGCGTGTACAGCAGGAAGAGCGCGGTGAGCCCGGCGTACCCCAGCTCCTCGCCCGCCGTGGCCAGGATGAAGTCCGACTTCATGGCGAAGCCGATGAGGGCCGAGTGGCCCTGCCCGAGGCCGGTGCCGAGCAGGCCGCCCGCGCCGAAGGCGAAGAGCGACAGGGCCAGCTGGCTCGCGCCCTCGCCCCGCTGGATGCTCGCGAAGGGGTGCAGCCAGTCGGCGACCCGGCTGTGCACATGCGGTTCGAGGCTGCCGACGACGGCCGCGCCGACCGCGGCGAGCAGCAGCCCGACGGCGATCCAGCCGGTGCGCCCGGTGGCCGCGTACAGCAGGACGACGAAGACGCCGAAGAAGAGGAGCGAGGTGCCCAGGTCCCGCTCCAGGACCAGTACGGCCACGCTGACCAGCCAGATCGCGACGATCGGGCCGAGCACCCGGCCGGTGGGGAACTGCAGCCGCCACAGCCGGCGGCCGGTGTACGCCAGCGCGTGCCGGTTCGCCGCGAGGTAGGCCGCGAAGAAGACGCTGAGCAGGATCTTCGCGAACTCGCCGGGCTGGATGGAGAACCCCGCGAGGCGGATCCAGATCTTCGCGCCGTTGACCGCGGGGAAGAAGATCGGCACGATCATCAGGACGAGCGCGGCGGCCACGCTGAGGTACGCGTACCGCTGCAGCACCCGGTAGTCGCGCAGCAGCGCCACCACCCCGATGAACAGGGCCACGCCGAGCGCGGACCAGACGAGCTGGGTGGGCGCGGCCTGGTCCTTCGGGGTCTCCTGGTCGAGCCGGAAGATCAGGACCAGTCCGAGGCCGTTGAGCAGGACGGCGATGGGCAGCAGCAGCGGGTCGGCGTACGGCGCGCGGAAGCGGACGGCGAGGTGGCCGAGGAGCGCGAGCACGGCCAGCCCCGCGCCGTAGCGCGCGGCGCCGGCGGGTACGGTGCCGTGCTGGGCGAGGCCCACCTCGACGTATCCGTAGACGCTGATCAGGACCGCCCCGGCGAGCAGCAGCAGTTCGACGCCCCGGCGCCTGGGCAGCCGGAGGCCTGGAGGAGGGGCGTCAGCCGTCGCGGCCGTGGTCGCGGTCATGCCAGGCAAAGTAGCAAGAGGCCGGGCGTATGCCACCCAGGACGATCATGTTCCGGTCCCGTGCCGGTGGCTCACCGGTGGGCCGGGAGGTGCGACCGGAGGGATGTCCCAGACGTACCGGTCGTTTCATCTCGTTACCTGTTCGCTGCCAGGTCGCTTGGTCAGCACGGGTATCGGCCAGGCAGTATTGCGGGCATGACCAAAATCCGCTCGGGCGTCACCGCTTGGCTGGCCCGCAGATATCTCGCGCGGACTCAGAAAAAGGGCTTCGATCTGTCTCGTATGCCCTTCTTGCCCGAGTCCACCCTCATGCCGCTGCGTCGCCACGGCCTTGACCCGGTGGCCGACTTGTCGGCAGTACGGCAGCAGTCCCCGGTGAGCGTGCTTCCCGTGCCGCTCGCCTCCAAGGTGTGGTTGGTCACGGGATACGACGAGGTGAAGGAGGTGCTGGGCAAGGCCAAGGCGTTCAGTACCGATTACACCAACCTCGTCGGCAATGCCGGCGCCGACGCCGGGAAGAACCCCGGCGGTCTCGGATTCGCCGATCCGCCGGACCACACGCGGCTGCGCCGCCTGCTGACTCCGGAATTCACGATGCGCCGGCTCGGCCGGCTCACCCCGCGCATCCACGAGATCGTCGAGGAACGGCTGGCGGAAATGGAGCGCCTCGGGCGCTCCGGGGAGCCCGTCGACATCGTCCATTCCTTTGCCCTGCCCATTCCTTCCCTGGTGATCTGCGAACTGCTGGGCGTTCCGTACGAGGACCGTGCGGACTTCGAGCGGCTGAGCGCGGCCCGCTTCGACCTTTTCAGCGGTGCGAGCGCGTCGTTCGGTGCCATATCGGAATCGCTCGCCTATTTCCAGGAGATCGTCAAGAAGGAGCGCAAGGACCCCGGTGACGGCCTGCTCGGCCAGATCGTGCGGGACCACGGCGACACCGTCACCGACGACGAGCTGGCCGGCCTCGCCGACGGCGTGCTCACCGGCGGCTTCGAGACCACCGCGAGCATGCTCGCGCTCGGCGCCCTCGTCCTGCTCCGCGATCCCGACCACTTCGCGGCGCTGAAGGACGGCGACGACGCCACCGACCGCTACGTCGAGGAATTGCTGCGTTACCTCACCGTCGTCCAGGTCGCCTTTCCCCGGTTCGCCCGGGAGGACCTGGAAATCGGCGGCATGTCCATCTCCGAGGGCGATGTCGTACTGTGCTCGCTCAGCGGTGCCGACCGGGACGGAAAGCTCGGCCCGGACATGGAGCGCTTCGACCCGCAGCGCAACGTGCCCTCGCACCTCGCATTCGGTTACGGCATACACCGCTGCGTCGGCGCCGAGCTGGCCCGGATGGAACTCCGCGCCGCCTACCCGGCACTGGTCCGGCGCTTTCCGAACATGCGCCTGGCCGTCCCGGAGCAGGAACTGGCATTCCGCAAGCTGTCCATCGTGTACGGCGTGGAATCGCTGCCGGTGCGGCTGCACGGCTGAGACCACGGGCATCGGTAAGGATGCCCGCAGGGGGAATTGAAGGGGGAAGCGTCCGGCCCGACCGCGGCCGGCGCTGCCATCCGTGCGCGGCCAGCGGCCGTCCGGCCACAGCCATGGAATGTCACGGCGTGTGACATAGTTTTTCGTGGAAGCTGTCGGCCGACCAGGGAGTGACGGATGGCTGTCGAGTGGCGACCCGTACGGCAGTCCCGTACGCACGAACTCGTCCTCGAAAGCATCGAGGAGCGGGTGCTGGCCGGTGAGCTCAAGGCCGGTGACCGGCTGCCGCCCGAGCGCGAGCTCGCTCCGGTGCTCGGGGTCAGCCGCTCCGCGCTCCGCGAGGCGCTCCGCGTCCTGGAGACGATCGGCGTCCTGGTCGCCCAGGCGGGCCGCGGTCCCGACGCCGGCGCCCGCATCGTCCGGAATCCCGACGACGCGCTCGGCCGCCTCCTCCGCCTGCACTTCGCCCTCGGCAGTTACTGCCTGGAGGACGTACTGGAGGCCCGCGTCACCCTGGAACGCTCCAGCTTTCAGGCGGCGGCGGAGCACGCGGCGGCGGAGCACGCAGCGGCGGCCGGCCTCGACGAGGCGGCGGAGCTGGTCGCGCGGATGGGCGCGCCGGACGTGAGCGTGCCGGAGTTCAACGACCTGGACACCCGCTTCCACGTCCAGATCGCCCGCAGCTCCGGCAATGCGCTCACCTCCACCCTCACCTCGGCCGTCCGCGAATCCGTACGCCCGCTGATCCTGCGCGCCCTGGAGGCCGCCGAGGACTGGCCGGCCACCGCTGCCGCGCTCAACGCCGAGCACACCGAGCTGCTGCGCCTGGTGCGCGCGGGCGATGGCGCCGACGCCGCTGACCTGGTCGAACGGCACATCAGGGGGCTGCACGGCACGCTGGTGGAGGAGCGCCCGGGCGACTGAGGGCCCACCCTTCCACCCCCTCTCCGTTCCCCCGGCCCGCCTCAGCGCTAGTATGGTCCGACCTTTCATAGGTCGGCCCCAAGTCTGGAGACCCATGCGCATCGGACTCTTCGCCACCTGCCTGGGTGACACCCTCTTCCCCGACGCGGTACGCGCCACCGCCGTCCTGCTCGCCCGTCTGGGCCACGAGGTGGTCTTCCCGCCGGAGCAGACCTGCTGCGGCCAGATGCACGTCAACACCGGTTACCAACGCGAGCCCGTCCCCCTCGTCCGCGGCTTCGCCGAGCAGTTCGGCGACCCGTCGATCGAGGCGGTCGTCATGCCCTCAGGGTCCTGCGCCGGCTCCGTACGCCACCAGCACCGGATCGTCGCCGAGCGCTACGGCGACGCGGCCCTGCGCGCCGGAGTCGCTGCGGTACAGGGCAAGACGTACGAACTCTCCGAGTTCCTGGTCGACGTGCTGGGCGTCACCGATGTCGGGGCGTACTTCCCCCACCGGGTGACGTACCACCCCACCTGCCACTCCCTCCGGATGCTGCGGGTCGGCGAGAAGCCGCTGCGGCTGCTGCGCGCCGTCGAGGGCATCGACCTCGTCGAGCTGCCCGAGGCCGACGCCTGCTGCGGCTTCGGCGGTACCTTCGCGGTCAAGAACGCCGACACCTCCTCGGCGATGCTCGCCGACAAGATGCGGCACGTCACCGGCACCGGTGCGGAGGTCTGCACGGCCGGCGACTCCTCCTGCCTGATGCACATCGGCGGCGGGCTCTCCCGGATCAAGGCCGGTACCCGCACCCTGCACCTGGCCCAGATCCTCGCGTCCACGCGCACGTCGCCGTACGCGCTCCCGAGCACCCCGCTGGAGGCCACCCGATGAGCACCCCCACGTACCTGGGCATGCCGGCGCTGCCGCCCCGCTCCCCGTACGGCACCGGCAACCTCCGCGGCGACCGGAAGTTCCCCGCCGCGGCCCATGACGAGCTGCGCAACGACCAGCTGCGCCGCAACCTCGGCAAGGCCACCCACACCATCCGCGCCAAGCGGCTCGCCGTCACCGGCGAACTCCCCGACTGGGAAGCGCTGCGCGACGCCGGCTCCGCCCTCAAGACCGACACCATGAACCGCCTCCCCGAGCTCCTGGAGCAGCTGGAGGCGAAGGTCACCGAGGCCGGCGGCACCGTCCACTGGGCACGGGACGGCGCCGAGGCGAACGCCATCGTCACCCGCCTCGTCCAGCAGACCGGCAGCGAGGAGGTCATCAAGGTCAAGTCGATGGCCACCCAGGAGATCGGCCTCAACGAACACCTGGCGGACCAGGGCATCCGGGCGTACGAGACGGACCTCGCCGAACTGATCGTCCAGCTCGCCGACGACAAGCCCTCCCACATCCTCGTCCCGGCCATCCACCGCAACCGCGACGAGATCCGCGAGATCTTCCGCGCCGGAATCCCGGGCGTCGACCCCGAACTGGACTCCGTACCGGCCCACTTGGCGGCCGCGGCCCGCGCGTACCTCCGCGAGAAGTTCCTCACCACCCCCGTCGCCGTCTCCGGCGCCAACTTCGGCATCGCCGAGACCGGCACCCTCTCGGTCGTCGAGTCCGAGGGCAACGGCCGCATGTGCCTCACCCTCCCCGACACGCTCATCACCGTCATGGGCATCGAGAAGGTCCTCCCGCGCTACGCCGACCTGGAGGTCTTCCTCCAGCTCCTCCCGCGCTCCTCGACAGGCGAGCGGATGAACCCGTACACGTCCCTGTGGACGGGCGTGACGCCGGGCGATGGGCCCCAGAATTTTCATTTGGTCCTCTTGGACAACGGGCGCACCGCGGCGCTCGCCGACTCGACCGGCCGCCAGGCCCTGAACTGCATCCGCTGCTCGGCCTGCCTGAACGTGTGCCCGGTGTACGAGCGGGCCGGCGGCCACGCGTACGGCTCGACCTACCCCGGCCCCATCGGCGCGGTCCTCACCCCGCAGCTCGCGGGCATGGACGCCGCCAAGAACGACCCCAACAGCTCGCTCCCGTACGCCTCCACGCTCTGCGGCGCCTGCTACGACGCCTGCCCCGTGAAGATCGACATCCCGTCCCTCCTGGTCGAACTCCGCCACCAGCACACGGAGGCCGCGGGGCGGACACCCGAGAAGCTGGCCATGAAGGCGGCGGCCGCGGTGATGGGCCGTCCGGGGCTGTACAAGGCGGCCCAGCGGGCGTCGGCCGCCGGCCGCCTCCTCGGCGGCCGGGACGGAAAGATCTCCCACCTCCCCCCGCCCTTCAACGGCTGGAGCGCCACCCGCGACACCCCGGCCCCACCACGCCAGTCCTTCCGGGCGTGGCTGGCGTCGGAGGAGGGCGCGTCGACGCTGCGCGCGGCTTCGGAGGAGGGCGTGCGGCAGCGTACGGGAGAGGGCACGCCGACCGGTACGGAATCCCGCACACCGACCGGTACGGAATCCAACCCCCTTGGGGCAGACGGCGCCCCCACCGCAGATGGCAACCCCTCCGAGGAGGACCAGCGATGACCGCCACCGCCCGCGACACCGTCCTCGGCCGTATCCGGGACGCCCTGGCCCTCGCGCCCGCCCCCGAAGTGGAGATCCCCCGCGACTACCGCACCGGCCGCACCCTGCCCGACGCCGACCGCCTCGCCCTCCTCACCGACCGCCTGGTCGACTACAAGGCGGAGGTGCGCACGTGTACGGCCGCGGACACCGCCGAGACCATCGCCGCCGCCCTGGCCACCCACTCCGCCCGCCGCATCGGCGTACCGCCCGGCCTCGACCCGTCCTGGCTCACCGCGTACGACGGCGAGGTGCAGCCCGACTCCGCCGACATCCCCGCCCCCGAACTCGACACTCTGGACGGGGTGGTGACCGCCTCCGCCACCACCTGCGCCGAGACCGGCACGATCTTCCTCGACGCCGCCCCCGACCAGGGCCGCCGCGCCCTCACCCTGGTCCCCGACCTCCACGTCTGCGTAGTCGACCTGTCGACGGTGGAGGTCGGCATCCCCGAAACCGTCGCCCGCCTCACCCCGACCCGCCCCACCACCCTCATCAGCGGCCCCTCCGCCACCTCGGACATCGAACTGGAACGCGTGGAGGGCGTCCACGGGCCACGGACGCTGGTGGTGGTGATCCGGACGGACGTGTGAGCCGCGCACCGGTCCGCGCCGGATAGGATCGCCGCCCACGGAGGCGAGGGGGCGCAAGTGACGGGGGAGTGGTGGCGGCGCGGGCGCGCGAAGGCGTGGGTCGGAGCCGTCGTGATCCTGCTGGTCGCCGGCGGGTTGGGGACGTGGGCCACGGGCACCTGGCCGTTTCCGGGTGACCGGGACCGGTACTGCTGGGGTGCCTGGGAGGCGGGCAGCGGGCCCGAGTTCCTGGGGGACTCGGTGGTCGAGGACGGTGGCCGGCGGACGGCCCGCGAGACCGCGCCCACGCCGGAGCGGCCGCGTGGCAGCTGTACCGTCGCGCTCCGCTCCGACGACAGCTCGGGGGCCCGCAAGACCGAGATCACGGTCAGATACGGGCCGGCTCCCGAGGACGCAGCCCGGCGGATGGAGTGGATCGTCGAGTACCTCGGCGACCGCGCCGTACCGCTGCCCGACGGGCTCCCCGGCGCCACCGACGGCAGCCAGGCGCTGCTCGTCCTGCCGAAGCGGTGCGACACCCGTGACGGCCGGCCGACGGCGGTCACGCTCGACTCCGAGGCCAAGCTCACCTGGCGCAACGGGTCGGCCTCGGTCAACGCCGGCATCGCTGGTGCACGCTCGGCGGCCGAACTGGTCGTGGCGGCGGCCAACCGCGGTATGAAGACGGCCGGTTGCGCGCCCGCGCGCCCCCTGCGCATCACCTCGCCCGTGCTCACGCTGCCCGAGGCCAACGAGATCGTCTTCTCGCGCGCGTGCCGCATCCGGGGCATGGAGTTCGACGATGACGCCTCACAGAACATGAGCTACCAGGTCGGGGCGGTCACCCGGGGCCTTCAGTCCTGCTCGGTCGGGACCTGGGGCCGCGACGGCAGCCCCGTCCTCGACGCCCTGATGGTCGCCGAGCCGCGGCTGAACGCGCTGTTCGACGGCGCGGTGGGCGACGCGGCACCGGCGCGCGGCTGGCGCGGTACGGGCGTCCTCGCCCACTCCCACCAGGTCCTGCGGGCCGACTGCGCGGGCCGGTCCACCACCTTTCTGCTGCGCGCCGCCCCGTCCTTGGGCGAGGCCCCGGCCACCCGGTACTTCGCGGCCTTCGCCAACGCCGTGACACAGCGCCTGGGTTGCGCACCCGTCGCACCCATCGCACCCGCCACCGACGCCGCACCTGGGGGAACCGGCCGATGACCGCCGACAAGAACGAGCAGACGGAGAGCGGCGCTTCGGGCAACGGCGTCGGCGCCGTCGCCCGCGGTGGTGTGCTCGGTACCGGGCCCTTCGTGCCGCGGCAGCGCTGGTGGCACTGGCGTCGGCTGACGCGCGGCCGGCTGCGGCCCGCGGTGGCCGCCGCGCTCGCCGGAGTACTGCTCGGCGGTACGGCCGTGGCCTGGCAGACGGACACCGGCCCGTTCGCGGGCGGAAAACGGGCCTGCTGGTCCGCGCTCGACAGTGCCGACGCGGCGGCGCTGTTGCGCGGCAGCGAGGACATCGACAGCGCCGACACGCCCCTCGACGGCGATCCGATCGGATCAAGGGGCCCGTCGGGCCAGTGTGTCCTGCAGTCGCCCGATGGCAGCCGGGTCACCGCGCAGGTCCACGAGCTCGACACCCACTTCGGGGGTGCGGGCGACCAGTGGGCCGACGAATTCCTGTCCGCCCGGCTGTCCCCGTTGGGCGGCGGCCTGCTGGGCATGGCGTCGGACACCCGCGCCTGGCTGGCCGTACCGGACGGCTGTACCGGCAGGTCGCGCACCGGCGACGGGCCGCTGGTGATCGACGTGGCCACGGACTGGACCGTGTACGACGACGTGGTCGACGGTACGGAGCGCGACCGGCTCGCCCGTACGGTGGTCAAGCTCGTCAACCACTACATGGCGGGGGAGGGCTGCGGCGGGACCCTCGCCGACCCGGTGCCCCGGCTCCCGCGGCCGACTCGCTTCCTCGACGAGAAGGCCGACGCGTTCTGCGGTATCGAGGGGCTGCGGACGTCCGGGAAGGAGTGGGCCGCCGCGTACCGCCCGATGGTGACGCGGGGCTCGGGCCCGGTTCGCACCTGCGACCGGCACGTCTCCTTCGACCACCCCGGACTCCGGCTGATGACCGTCGAGGACCCCCGCCTCTCCGTCCTCTACCGGCGCCAGGCGATGCAGGACGGCCGGCAGATCGAGGTCGCCGACGAGGAGGACGGCCGCGGCTTCTACCGCCCCGGCTTCGGCCTCTTCCAGGCCTCCTGCCAGACCGGCGACGTCACCTTCCTGGTACGCGCCGACGAGGCGTCCCACGCCGACCTCGTCCGCACCCTCTTTCCGCGCTACGTGGCGAAGGAAGCGGCCCGACTGGGCTGCGGCCCGCTGCACATCAGCTTGCCGGAGGAGGGTCGGTCGTAGTCGTCAGGGGGCGGGGCGGGGCCTTTGCCGGGGCCGAAGATCGGGTCCTGAGCGTCACGCTCCTGTGTCAGCCGGACTCCCTGCGTTCGCCGCAGCCACCGCGCTCGCCGCGCCCGTCGCATCCGCCACGTCCACCGCATCCGCCACCTCCGCCCGCGAGGCCACCCCCAGTTTCCGCAGCACCTTCGCGACGTGCTGCTCCACCGTCCGGGGCGACAGGAACAGTACGTCGGCGATCTCCCGGTTGGTGTGTCCCAGGGCCACCAGCCGCGCCACCTCGCGCTCGCGGGGCGAGAGCGCGTCCCCGTAACCCCGTCGGCCGCGGCGCGACGGCGTCACCACCCCGTTCCCCCGCAGTACGCGGCGGCAGCGCGCGGCATCCCGAGTGGCACCCAACTCGGCGAAGGTGTCTGCGAGTTCGGCGATCGCTTCTGCCGCTTTCCGGTCCCCGGCCGACAGCCGGCAGCGGGCTGACGCCTCGGCGGCCC
>NZ_JBEPFC010000158.1:0-16825 GCF_040301705.1 Streptomyces sp. NPDC000151
GGCGCCTCGCGCGGCTCCGGGGCGTGCGAGCGCGGCGGCCGGTCGGACCTGGGGGCGAGCTGGCGGGCCGCCGCGCGCATCGGCTGCGGCGAGGCCCCCGGCCTGTACCGGGCCCGGGTCACGCTGGCCGTGCCGGTGCTGTTCCCCGGTTCCCTCGCCTTCCCCTTCCACGTCACCGGCGAGGCCGCCGCCGTGAAGGAGGACTGAGCCATGGTGCCGAGCGCGCGGCGGCGGGCCGACCGGGGACAGACGGCCGTCGAGTTCGTCGGCATGCTGCCGGTGCTGATCCTGGTCGGCCTGGCCCTGGTCCAGTTCGGCATCGCCGCGTACGCGATCCAGCAGACCGGTACGGGAGCGCGCGCCGCGGCCCGTACCGCCGGGCTGGACGAGCCGCAGATCAGCCCGGACGCGGCCGGGCGGGCGGCGATGAGCGGCTGGGTCGCCAGAGGGGCGGCCTTCACGCAGCGCACGGGCGGGCCGGACGCGGTGACGGTGACCGCCAAAGTACGCATCCCCTCGATCATCCCGTTCGTCGAAGACTTCGGCGCCACCGAGAAGACGGTCACCATGCCGCGTACGAAGGAGTCCGGACCATGAGCCTGAGGGCGCGCATCAACGCCCCCGAGGAGCGAGGCGGGCAGCAGGAGGAGAACCACCTCGTCGCCGTCTACCGCGGCAAGCTGCTGGAGGAGATCGACCTCGCGGAGATGTCCTCGCTGGCCGCGGCCGAGCGGCGGGCCCGGCTGGAGCGGGTACTGGGGCACATCATCAGCCGCGAGGGCCCGGTCCTGTCCACGCACGAGCGCGCCATGCTCATCCGGCGCGTCGTCGACGAGGCGCTGGGTCTGGGCATCCTCGAACCGCTCCTGGAGGACGCCTCGGTCACCGAGATCATGGTGAACGGGCCCGACCAGATCTTCGTCGAGCGGGCCGGCAAGGTCGAGCTGCTGCCGCTGCGGTTCGCCTCCAACGAGCAGCTGATGCAGACCATCGAGCGCATCGTCTCCACCGTCAACCGCCGCGTGGACGAGAGCAATCCGATGGTCGACGCGCGGCTGCCCTCCGGCGAGCGGGTCAACGTCGTCATCCCGCCGCTGGCGCTGTCCGGTGCCACCCTCACCATCCGCCGCTTCCCCCGCTCCTACACCCTGCAGGAGATGATCGGCCTCGGCTCGCTGGACGAGCACATGCTGATGCTGCTGTCGGGGCTGGTGCGGGCGAAGTTCAACATCGTCGTCTCCGGCGCGACGGGCTCCGGCAAGACCACGCTGCTCAACGCGCTCTCCGGGCTGATCCCCGAGGGCGAGCGCATCATCACCATCGAGGACTCCGCCGAACTCCAGCTCCAGCAGGCGCATGTGATCACGCTGGAGGCCCGCCCCGCCAACGTCGAGGGCAAGGGCCGGATCACCATCCGCGACCTGGTGCGGAACTCGCTGCGGATGCGCCCGGACCGGATCATCGTCGGCGAGGTGCGCGGCGGCGAGACGCTGGACATGCTGCAGGCGATGTCCACGGGGCACGACGGCTCGCTGGCCACCGTGCACGCCAACAGCGCGGAGGACGCGCTGATGCGGCTGCAGACCCTCGCGTCGATGTCCGAGGTGGAGATCCCGTTCGTGGCGATCAAGGATCAGATCAACAGCGCGCTGGACGTCCTCGTCCAGCTCACCCGGCACGCCGACGGCACCCGCAAGATCAGCGAGATCGCGATCGTGGACTCCTACGGCCGCGAGGACTACCGGCTCGTCTCGGTGGCCAAGTTCCTGGCCCGCCCGATGGCCGCGGACGGCAGAGTGCACGGCAGTTTCGAGTACTACCCGCTGCCGCGCCGGGTCGCCGACCGCCTCTACATGAAGAACGAGCCGCTGCCGGCCGCCTTCGGCGTCGCCTCCGACGCCGGGCAGCTCGTCATGCGCAAGGGCGAGTACCCCGCCTGACCCTCCGCCCGCCACCCCGCCCCCTCACGGAGGAAACCCCCGCCGCCATGGACAACCTCGCGCTCCTGACGCTCGGCAGCACGCTGCTGTGCTGCGTGTTCGCCGTGCTCGGCGTGCACGCCGTCGCCTCGGGCCGGGCGCAGCACGCCGCGCTGGTCGACCGGCTCGACCGGGCCGGGCAGCTCCGCGCGCCGGGCCGCCGCCGCGGCTTCGACGGCCTGGACCGCCGGCTGCGCGGGACGCGGTTCGGCAAGCGGCTGGAGATCCGGCTCGCCGCGACCGGCCTGGACCTCACGCCCGGCGTGTTCTTCGCCGCCGTGGTCGCGGCGGTGCTCGGCCTGTGGATCCTCGCCAGTGTGCTGCTCGCGCCGTTCTTCGGGCCGATCGCCGGGGCGGCGGGCCTGTGGGGCGCGTTCGCGTACCTCAACTGGCAGCGCCAGAAGCGCACCGAGCGGTTCATCGGCCAGCTCCCCGAGCTCTCCCGGGTGCTCGCCAACGCCACCCAGGCGGGCCTGGCGCTGCGTACCGCGCTGGCCATGGCCGCCGAGGAGCTGGAGGCGCCGGCCGGCGAGGAGCTGGGCAAGGTCGCCGACCAGCTCGCCATCGGCCACTCCATCGACGACGCGCTCGGCGCGCTCGCCGAACGGCTGCCCTCGCGCGAGCTGGTCGTCCTGGTCACCACGCTGGTACTCGCCAACCGGGCGGGCGGCACGGTCGTCAGCTCGCTGCGCAACCTCACCGAGACGCTGGAGGAGCGCAAGGAGACCCGTCGCGAGGTCCGTACGCAGCTGTCGCAGGTCACCGCCACCGGGTACGTCGTCCCGCTGCTGGGCCTGGGCGCGCTGCTCGTCATGAACGGCATCTGGCCCGGCGCCCTGGACAAGATCACCGGCAGCGTACTGGGCCAGGGCGCGATCCTCGTCTCGCTCGCCCTGTACGCGCTGGGCTTCGTCCTCGTCCGCCGGCTCGGCAAGATCGACGTCTGAGAGGCCGCATCATGGGACTCCTCTTCGCCCTCCTCCTCGGCCTCGCCGTCCTCGGCGCGGTGTACGGCTGGCGGCTGTACCGCTCCGAGGCCAAGCTGCCCGCCGACCTCGTCGTGGCGCTGGAGGTCGGCTCCTCCCGCACCAGCGCGGCGGGCTCGGCCATCGACCGGCTCGGCATGCGGTACGCGCCGATGGTGCTGCGCATGATGGGCCCCAAGCGCGTCGACCGGCTGCGCAAGCGCATCGACATGGCGGGCAACCCCGGCGGCCTCACCGTCGACCGGTACGCGGCCCGCCGCTTCGTCTACGGCGTCACCGGCGCGCTCGGCGCCCTCGCGATGGCGGCGAACGGCCAGCCGGTGCTGGCCCTCCTCATGGTCGGGTTCGGGCTCTTCTGGGTCGAGGTCGCCCTGTGGGCCGCCGTCCGGCAGCGCAAGGAGGCCATCGAGCGCACCCTCCCCGACTTCCTCGACGTGCTCGCCGTCGTGGTCTCGGCGGGCCTCGGGTTCCGCCAGGCCCTGGACCGTACCGCCGAGAAGTACCAGGGCCCCTGGTCCGACGAACTGCGCATCACGCTGCGCCAGATGGACATGGGCGTCAGCCGCCGCCAGGCGTTCGAGGAGCTGCGCAGGCGCAACGACTCCGAGCAGGTCGCGATGTTCGTCACCGCCCTCCAGCAGGGCGAGGAGCTGGGCGCGCCGATCGTCGACACGCTCATCGCGATCGCCAACGACATGCGGCGCACCGACGCCCAGAACGCCCGCCGCAAGGCGGCCAGGGCCGTGCCGAAGGCCACCACCACGATCACGATGGTGATGGTCCCGGCCACGATCCTGCTGATCGGCGCGGGGATGTTCCTGGGATCGGGGCTGCTGGGGTGAAGCGCGGCGCGGCGGACCGGCGGGTGCGGCGGGGCGGTGCGTTCCGGCGGCGCGCCGCCGCGCCCATCACCGCGGGCGGTCCGCTGCCGCCGCACGGCCCCGAGGACCCGGCCGCGCCCACCGCGGAGCCCACCCTCCGCCTCCAGCTCAGCGCGCTCCAGGCGCTGTGCCGGCAGGTCTTCGGCTTCCGGCTGGCGATGATCGCCCTCGCCACCCCGTTCGCGATCTACGGCACCAAGCGCGGCTGGCCCACGGTCCTGGTCTGCTCCGCCGTGCTGTTCACCTTCATGGCCTCCTACATGCTCTTCCGCGACTGGGAGCGCTTCGGGCCGCTGCTGCTGCGCCACCACTGGCTGCTCGCCCTGGACGCCGCCTTCGGCGCCCTCCTGCTCTTCACGGCCTCGCCCGCCAGCCCGCTCAGCTACGTCACGATGTGCACGCCGCTGCTGGCGGGCCTGGCCTACGGCTGGCGCGGCGCCGGCGTCTTCGCCTCGCTGACCGTCTGCATCGTCCTGCTGGCGTATGTGGGCGACGCCGACCTCGACGTCACGCTCGCCGGCTCCACCCTGCTGCCCGGCGTCTGCGTCCTGGCCGGCGCGGTCGGCGTCACCCTGCGCAACCTGATGCTGCGGTTCGGCGCGGCCAGCCAGGCGCTGAGCGAGACCCGCTCCCGGCTCGCCGTCAACGAGGCCGTCGAGTCCGAACGTGCCCGGCTGGCCCGCGAGATGCACGACTCGGTCGCCAAGACGCTGCACGGCCTGGCGCTGGCCGCCGACGGCCTGGCCGGCTCCGCCGACCGCACCGATGCCTCGACGGTCAAGCGCCGGGCCGAGCTGGTCTCCCGCGCCGCCCGCCGGGCCGCCGCCGAATCCCGCGAACTCCTCTCCGACTTGCGGCGCGAGACCGGCCTGGACGGCGGCGTCGACGTGTTCGGCGAACTCGCCGCGCGGGTCGCCGACTTCGCCCGCCGGACGAATTTCACGGCCTGCTACCGCCCGCTCGGCGACGCCGCCGCGCTCCAGGTCCCGCACGCCATCGCCCGCCAGCTGCTCACCATCGCCACCGAGGCCATGGACAACGCCCGCCGGCACGCGGCACCCAGCCGCCTGGACGTCTCGGCGGGCGTGGTCGAGAGCAGCCTGCGCATCAGCGTGTACGACGACGGCCGCGGCCTGCCGCCCGGCACCACCCTGGACGGCCTGCGCCGAGCCGGGCACTTCGGCCTGGTCGGCATGGTGGAACGGGCGGCCGGCATCGGCGCCCGCATCCGCATCGGCCGCGGCCGCGCCACGAAGGGGACGGAGGTCCGGGTGGAACTCCCGCTGGCGGCCGTCCTGCCGAAGGCACCGCTCGCGCCGCTCCCCGTACCGCTGTCCCGTCCCCCCGCCAGGCCGTGAGAGGAGGCCGCACCATGCCGGAATTCCGTGATCCGGGCGGCGCGCCCGCCACCGATCCGTTCACCTTCGACGACATGTTCCCCTTCGACGACGAGATGTTCGCCCTCGACGACGAGCCGTTCCCCTTCGGGGACGGGCCGTCGGGGTTCGGAGACGGGCCGTCGGGCTTCGGGGAGGCCCCGGCCGTCTTCGGGGACGGCCCCCTGCCCGGGCGGGGCGCGCCCCTCCGCGTCCTCGTCGCGGACGACAACCCCGTCGTACGCGCCGGGCTCACCGTCCTGCTCTCCGGGCGCCCGGACATCGAGGTCGTCGCGGAGGCCGCCGACGGCCGCCAGGCGTACGACGAGGCGCGCCTGCACCGCCCCGACGTCGTCCTGCTCGACGTGCGGATGCCCGGCGTCGACGGCATCTCGGCGCTGCCCCACCTCGCCCGCCTCGCGCCCGTCATGATGCTGACGTACAGCCGGGAGAGCGCGCTCGTACGGGAGTCGCTGCGGCTCGGTGCGGGCGGTTACCTCGTGCACGGCGAGTTCACCGCGGACGAACTGGCCGACGCGGTACGCGACATCACGGCGGGCCGCGCCCGCTTCACCACAACGGCCTGCAACGCCCTGCTGGCCCACGTCCGTTCCGGCGGCGCGCCGTACGGAACCGGCCAAGGAGCCGGTGCTTCACCTTCCGGCCACCGTGTGGGCGCCCCGGACGAACGCGCTGCTCCTGCAAATGGCAATTCCGGTCAGAATGGCCCGGCCGGGGACGCTAGTTCGCAGTATTGCGGGGCACACTCGGTCTCGAATTCATCGCGTCCGTTGCAAACCACTTCGCAACCGCAAGTCGATATGGCACAGTCTGCGACTGGGCCGCACCGAGCGGCCGCTGCCGTCCCCGCACAGCGGGACGGTGCCCGGTGGGCGCAGCAGGGAAACGGCACGGACCGGTTCGGGCTGAGCCATCGCGAGGCGGAGGTGATGGGACTGATCGCGGCAGGCATGACCAACGCGCAGATCGCCGCCACGTGCTTCATCAGCGAGAAGACCGTCAAGAACCACATCAACCGGATCTTCACCAAGCTGCACGCCACCAGCCGCAGCCAGGCCATCGCGGTCTGGCTCGGTACCGCCCGAAGGGGAACGCAGAGCCATGGCTGACGGGGGGACGGGCCGCCCGGCCCGACGGGTGCCCGGCGCGGACCGCGCCGATTTTTGGGCCCGCGGGGAGGTTTGGGCCCGGTTTTGGGCCCGGGGACCCATGCCGGGCGCGGTGTCCGCGGCGTACGTTTCCGGGGTCGCCGGCGGTACCGGCCGGGGGGAAGCAGGTGCCACGTACGGCGTGGAAGCCTGCGCGCCGGCCCGAACTCGGCCGGCCGGACCCGGAGGGGAACACCACCATCATGAACCAGCGGATGCTCAAGGCCACGACCGCCACCCAGGTGTACATCGGCTCCTGGCGGGACGCCTGCATCGAGCGGATGTACGGCCGGGAGCGCTCCAAGGGGCAGACCGCGGTGGAGTACATCGGCATGATCGTGGTGGTCGTGGCGATCATGGCGGCGATCGCCGGGTTCACGGACATCGGCGACACGATCAAGAACAAGATCAAGGCCGCGATCAACAGCGTCAGGACCGGCTGAACCTGCCCGCGCCGGGGATCTCCCGCGCGCCGCTGCGGACGTGCCGCGATTCAGGGCAGGCCCTCCCCATCTACATCACGGTGGTGGCGGGCCTGCTCTTTCTCGCGTTCGCGTACTTCGCGGTCGGACAGGCGGCGGCCGCCCGCAACGGCGCCCAGTCCGCGGCCGACTCGGCGGCGCTCGCGGCCGCGCAGGACGCCCGCGACCAGCTGCGCGAGGCGCTGCTCGGCTCCCTCCACGAGCCCGCCGACTGGCCCGTACTGATCAAGGGGCAGCTCTACGACGCGGCCAGGGCCTGTCTGGCGGCCGGCAGCTTCGCGCAGCGCAACGGTACCGCGGTGGCCGGCGACGGCTGCCGGCAACTGAGCGATCAGCGGGAGGGCTTCACCGTCCAGGTGCGCACCACCGGCGGCATGGGCGCCTCGGTCATCCCGGGCACCGAGAACGAGCAGGCAACGGCAAGTGCCGTCGCGGTCATCGAGCCGAAGTGCGCCCTGCGGCCGGACGAGAAGCCGGGCGGGGGCGGTACCGGTGACGAGGACCCGAAGCCGAAGCCCGGCGGGGACGACGGGGACAAGGACCGCGATCCCCGGCGCCTGAACCTGATGTGCGACGGCCAGGAGTGGTCCATCGATCCCGAGGAACCGGATCCCGCGCACCCGGACTTCCCGCGCGCGGCCGATCTGTTCTCCGTAAAGCTTGCCGGCTGAAGCCCTCTCACGGCTGACGGCGCGAAGACGAGTAGAGGACGAGTTCATGAGTATGTGGCAGATCACCCCGGCGCGACGGACGGTGGCCGCCGCTTCCCTCGCGGCGGCGCTCGCCTTAACGCTGTCCGCGTGCGGTGAGGACCCCGCGAAGACGGCGAACCGGATCCCGTCGTCCAGTCAGCAGCACACCAGTGACCAGGCCGGCGGCGAGCGGGCGCGGCAGCCCGAGCAGCCGGCCGACGACACGGTGATCGCCACGCTGCACGGCCCGCAGGGCATCACGCTGGACGTGACGTCGGCGACGCGCGACTCCAGCGGATTCGTCACCGTCAACGGCAACTTGAAGAACTCCTCGGGCAAGGACTTCACCGACACCGCCCAGTGGACCGGCCCCGAGCTGGCCATGAAGCGGGCCGCCGGCGACTCCCTCGGCGGCGCCACTCTCGTCGACAAGACCGAGAAGAAGCGGTACTACACGCTGCGTGACACGGAGAACCGCCCGCTGGCGACCACCGGCCTCGGCATCGTCGCGGCCAACTCCGACCAGAAGGTCTTCATGCAGTTCCCCGCGCCGCCCAAGAGCACGACGGACGTGGACCTGCAGATACCGACCTTCCAGGCCGTCTCCCTCACGCTGACGGACGCGTGATCCGATGAGCACCCCTCACCGCTACCGCGTGCGCGGGCCCGTACTGCTGCTGTCCTCGGCGCTGGCGGCGGGCCTGACGCTGGCCGGCGGGTCGGCCGCGCTCGCCGACGAGGACGTGCCGGCGGCGCCCTCCGTCTTCCGCGGCAAGGTCGACGTCAAGGACCCCGACCTCAAACTCCCCGAAGGCAAGACCCTCGCCGCGCCCAAGGTGCTGGACATCAAGACCGTCGTCGGCGACGAGCGCGGGACGGAGCAGCGCGAGGACTCCAACTCCGACGTGAAGTTCCAGCTCCAGGCCGAGGTGCTGTTCGGCAAGGACAGCGCGGAGCTGTCCGGCGAGGCGAACGACCGCATCGGGCAGATCGCCGACGAGATCGAGAAGCAGCACGCCACGAACGTGACCGTGGCCGGCTTCACCGACGACCTCGGCTCGTCCGCGCACGGCCTCAAGCTGTCCAAGCGGCGCGCGGACGCCGTCCAGCGGCAGTTGAACGAGGACCTCGACGGCAGCGGCATCACCTTCGAGATCCGCGGCTACGGCGAGGACGCGCCGGTCGCGAGCAACGACACCGAGGACGGCCGCGAGAAGAACCGCCGCGTGGAAGTGTCCTTCCCGCGGGCCGAGTGATCATGCCGGTGTCCGTGACGGGCGCCTCGATGTGAAGAGACACCACATAACCCCGTGAAGGTGGTGAAGAAGGCGCAGGCCGGACTCGACGCGGCACGGGGGCGGATGACAGCGTGCATCCGGACCGGGCGGGCGCCGGCCTGATGGCTGCCGTACGCGCCGGCCGGCGTGCCCGCGGCAGCAGACCGCGGGCACGGCGACGAAAGGCAACGAACGGAACACCTGAGTGGGAGCTGACGTGACACTGGATCTGACGGTCGGCGGTGTCTGGGGCCCGCGGCAGGAGAGCCCGGACCAGCTCGCCGAGCGCTGGCTGCGACTCCTGCGGCGGCTGGCGAGGATCGCGCCGGAGGACTTCGCGGGCTGGCGGGCCGAGGCGGTCGGACAGGCGGAGCAGCTGCCCGAGAACGTCGACGCGGACTGGTTCGCCTCGTACCTCTCGCGCGTCAATCCCCAGGACGACGCCGCCACGATCGGCTACTCCGCCGTCCTGGTCGCGGCCCGGCCCGGCCGGCCGATCATCACCCTGTGCGTCGGCGCCGGCGGGACACCGCAGTTCGCGCCGCAGACCGCCGTCATCACGATCCGCTCCGCCGACCTGAACGATTCGGCACCGCTGGTCGCCCGGCTCCCCGAGGTGCTCACCGCGATCGCGGAGGAGTGGGACGCGGACTGGGGCGACATCGCCGACGACGACCTCCTCGGCGCGCTGGAGAAGGAGTACGAGCTCGACAACTCCACGCCGCGCTGCGGCCGGGCCGTCTACCTCTCCAGCGGCCGCCGGGCGCTGATCCCGGAGGACGTACCGGGGCGCCGGTCGCACACCGAGCACGGCGGCCTGGTCATCGACCTCGGCAGGCCGGACGGCACGGGCCCGGACGCCGATCACGTACTCGCGGTCAACGGCCTGCTCCGCAAGGCCGGTGCGCTGGAGGAACTGCCGTACCCGATGGACCGCGCGAAGTGGTGACCGCGCGGCGGCAATATCCCGGCCCGGCGTAGGGGAGGGGACACCATGGGCAGGTGGCGGGACGGCCGGGGGCGGCTGGGGATCACGGCCGGCGAGAGCGTCCCCCTGGAGATCGCGGCCTCCTACCGCGCCAGGACCCGCGGGCTGCTGGGCCGGGACGGCATCGAGGGGGCCGTCCTGCTGACGCCCGCGAGCAGCATCCACACCTTCCGCATGCGCTTCGCGATCGACGTCGCGTACCTGGACCGTGACCTGACCGTCCGCGCCGTCCGCACCATGCGGCCGAACCGGCTCGGCCGCCCACGGCTCCGCGCTCGCCACGTCCTGGAGGCCGAGGCGGGCGCGATGGCCTGCTGGGGCCTGCGGCCGGGCACCCGCCTGACGATCGAGGCGCCGTAGGGGCCGCGTGGCCCGTTGTTGGGCCCCAGGGCCCATGACCGGGCCGCCGGCCGGCCGTACGGTCGAGGGGTGCATCCGCTCCTGATCGCCCTCGCCGCCGTGTTCGGGGCCGCCGCCGGGCTGCTCGTGCCGCGGGCCGCCTACCGCCTGGCCGTCGAGCCCGAGGAGGGGCGGCGCGCGGCGTGCCCGCAGGGCCACCCGATCACCGGCGTGGCAGGCGGCTGGCTGGGCCGCGCGCGCTGTACATCCATGGGGTCCGCCGCACTCGTCGCCGTCCCCGCTTCGGCCCCCCTCGCCTCCGCACCTCCCGTCCCCTGCCCGGCCTACGGCCCCGCGCGCGCCACCGCGCCCCTCGTCACCGCCGCGGCCTGCGCGCTGCTCGCCGCGGCCGTCGGGCCCCGGCCCGAGCTGGGCGTGTGGCTGCTGCTCGCGCCGGTCGCGGTGCTGCTGGCGACGGTCGACGCGGTGGTGCACCGGCTGCCGGACGTGCTGACCCTGCCGGCGGCCGGCGCCGCCGCCGCGCTCCTGGGGGCCGCCGCGCTGCTGCCGGGCCACCGCGGGTCCTGGACCGGCGCGCTCCTGGGCGGACTCGCGCTGGCCGCCGCGTACTTCGTGCTCTTCCTGATCCGGCCCGACGGGCTGGGCTTCGGCGACGTCAAGCTGGCGCTGACGCTGGGGATCGCGCTGGGCTGGTACGGCTGGGCCGTGCTCTTCCTCGGCGCCTTCGCGGGCTTCGTACTGGGCTCGGTGTACGGGATCGGGATGATGATCGGGCGGCGTGCGGACCGGAAGTCCGCGATGCCCTTCGGCCCGTTCATGGTCCTCGGCGCGCTGCTCGGCCTACTTCTGGGGGGATTCGGCACCACCTGAGCGGTATGTGCCCTATGGTCGTTTCCGCACCGCCCGTAGCGATCAGCTGGAAGCGCATCGCCCGGGCCGCCCGCCCCCGCGCCGGGGGCGGCACGGCCCGCGGCGACGAGCCACCAGCCGGTGTGCGGCACGGCGGCGCGCCGCTGCCCGGCAAGGCAGGGACCGAGGACCGTGAGGATTGGGGGCCGCGGAGGACCGAGACGGAACGATCGCACGACGACCGGTGAAGTCCGATACGAGGGCCGGGACAGCCCGGCCATTGCCTCGCGCTCCGGGTGCGCCGCGCCGCACTCGGGGCGCTTCCCTTTTCGCGGGCCCTCTGCGGCCGGCCCGCGGGCGCGTCAAGCCGGCGACCGTACGGGTGTCGCTCCTGCGGGGTATCCGTGACCGGCGGGACGAGAGCTCCGTCACGCTCGCGGCGTGGCGGCCGGGGACGGGTCCGACACCGTACGAAACAAGATCATTAAGCCCATGGGCCCGGCATGGGGCGGGCGGTGGCCCGCGAATTCAAGATCATTAAGGGAATTCGCGTGCCGCCCGGACGGGCTCACCGCGCCATGACCGACTCCGCGACGCGCGGGCCGACCGCCGATGATGCGCGAACCACGGCCGTTCCGGGGTTATGGTGGAAACCCCCCCTCGGGCCGGTCCGTATCCCCCCCACGGACCGGCCCGCTTTTTCTTTCCCCGCCCCGGGCGCCGCGTGCTAGCGCCGGGCCCAGATGTTGACGCCCTCCGTCGAGGTCGCGAATTCGTCGATCTCGGCCAGCTCGGCGTCCGTCAGCTCGTCCCCGCCGAGCGCCGCGACATTCGCCTCCAGCTGCGCGACGCTGCTCGCGCCGATCAGCGCCGAGGTCATCCGCTCGTCCCGCAGCACCCACGACAGTGCCAGCTGCGCCAGCGACTGGCCGCGGCGCTTCGCGATCTCGTTCAGGCCGCGCAGCCGCCGCACGACGTCCTCGGAGAGCAGGCCCGGGTCGAGCGACTTGCCCTGGGAGGCGCGCGAGCCCTCGGGGATGCCGTTCAGGTACTTGTCGGTGAGCATCCCCTGGGCCAGCGGCGCGAAGGAGATGCAGCCCATGCCCGCCGCGTCCAGGGTGTCCAGCAGCCCGTCGTCCTCGGTCCAGCGGTTGATCATGCTGTACGAGGGCTGGTGGATCAGCGCGGGTACGCCCATTTCCCGCAGAATGCGGGCGGCCTCGCGGGTCTGTGAGGAGTTGTAGGAGGAAACACCCACATACAGGGCCTTGCCCTGCTGCACCGCGGAAGCCAGCGCGCCCATCGTCTCCTCGAGCGGAGTGTCCGGGTCGAATCGGTGCGAGTAGAAGATGTCGACGTAATCGACCCCCATCCGCCGAAGTGACGCGTCGAGCGACGAGAGCAGGTATTTCCGGGAACCCCATTCTCCGTACGGGCCCGGGTGCATCAGATATCCGGCCTTCGTGGAAAGGATCATTTCGTCCCGGTAGGACCGGAAGTCCTGCGCGAAGATCTTGCCGAAGTTCAGCTCCGCGGAGCCGGGCGGCGGGCCGTAGTTGTTCGCCAGGTCGAAGTGGGTGATGCCCAGGTCGAAGGCGCGCCGCAGGATCGCGCGCTGCGACTCCAGGGTGCGGTCGTCGCCGAAGTTGTGCCAGAGCCCGAGAGAGATCGCCGGGAGTTTCAGGCCGCTGCGGCCGGTACGGCGGTACTCCATGGAGTCGTAGCGCGAATCGGCTGCGCGGTAGTCAGAGGTGCCAGTCATGACCATCTCCTTATCACGGACTTGTGACACACCTGATTGGGTCATTGCCACTCCTGAGAAGTAAAGTTGCGGACTTGAGGCGACGGGGGCGACCGCCAAATAGGCACGGAGGGGCTGGACCACACATGCTGCGATCTTCCGGGATGGGTATCCCGTATCCCCCTGTTGTGCGGGAGTTCGTCTACAAGCTGTACGAGCGCCGGGTGGAGCGCCGGCTGGACCACTCCCAGGTGCCCAAGCACATCGGCGTGATCCTGGACGGCAACCGCCGCTGGGCCCGCGCCGACGGTCTGACCACCGAGCAGGGGCACCAGGCGGGCGCGGCGAAGATCGAAGAGCTGCTGGGCTGGTGCGAGGAGACCGACGTCGAGGTCGTCACCCTGTGGATGCTCTCCACGGACAACCTCGACCGGCCCGAGGAGGAGCTCAAGCCGCTCCTCGGCATCATCGAGAACACCGTGCGGCGGCTGGCGGCCGACGGCCGCTGGCGGGTGCACCACGTCGGCAACCGCGACCTCCTCCCCGCCGGTACGCAGCGGGTGCTCAAGGAGGCCGAGGAGGCCACGGACGACATCGGCGGCATCGTCGTCAACGTGGCGGTCGGCTACGGCGGCCGGCAGGAGATCGCGGACGCGGTCCGCTCGCTGCTGCTGGACGAGGCCGGGCGCGGCGCCTCGGTCGAGGACATCGCCGAGACCGTCGACGTCGAGAAGATCTCCGAGCACCTGTACACCCGCGGCCAGCCCGACCCGGACCTGGTGATCCGCACCAGCGGCGAGCAGCGGCTGTCGGGCTTCATGCTGTGGCAGAGCGCCCACTCGGAGTACTACTTCTGCGAGGTCTTCTGGCCCGCGTTCCGCAAGGTCGACTTCCTCCGCGCGCTGCGCGACTACGCCTACCGGCACCGGCGTTACGGGGTCTGACTCCCCGCACCACGGGGTGGCGACGGCCTGTCAGGCGCGGGGCGTGACACGTCACATGGGGCCTGCCGCTCATCCGTAACCACGAATTCACTGGCCATGCGTCATATGCCGGGGCATGGCGGCAGGTGTTCGCGGGAATATCCCTTCCAGGACGGCACCCGAAGAGCCAGATCCAGATCCAGTGGGTGCCGCTCTGCAGCGGACGGCATGGGGCCGTCCGCCCGGGAGGCCCTTTGCGCATCACGGACGATCGTGCGGTCAGCACGGCCGACGCGGAGGGCCGGTGCCCGGCCCGCGCATCGCGGCCCGAGCCCGGCTCCATCCCCCGCGACGCCGTCGCACCCCGACCTCATCCGAGGGGGTTCGTCCACCCGTGGTGAACAGCAAGCAGCGCCGTGAGGCCGACCGGCGCACCTACGTCCTCGACACCAGCGTCCTGCTGGCGGATCCAGGCGCCATGGCCCGCTTCGAGGAGCACGAAGTCGTGCTGCCCGTAGTAGTGGTCACGGAGCTGGAAGCCAAGAGGCACCATCCCGAGCTCGGTTACTTCGCCCGGCAGGCCCTGCGCCGGCTGGACGAGTACCGCGTGCGGTTCGGCCGCCTGGACGCGCCCATCCCGATCGGCGAGGTCGGCGGCACGTTGAGGGTCGAGCTGAACCACTCCGATCCGGGGGTCCTCCCCGCCGGCTATCAGATGGGGGACAACGACTCGCGGATCCTCGCGGTGGCCCGCAATCTCCAGGCCGAGGGGTACGACGTCACGGTCGTCTCCAAGGACCTGCCGCTGCGCATCAAGGCGTCCTCGGTCGGCCTGCTGGCCGAGGAGTACCGCGCCGAGCTGGCGATCACCGACTCCGGCTGGACCGGCATGGCGGAGCTGACGATCACCGCCGAGCAGGTCGACGACCTCTTCGCCGTGGAGAGCGCGTACGTCCCCGAGGCCGCGGAGATGCCCGTGCACACGGGGCTCGTGCTCCAGTCCGAGCGCGGCAAGGCGCTCGGCCGGGTCACGGCCGACGGCCGGGTGCGGCTGGTGCGCGGCGACCGCGAGGCGTTCGGCATCCACGGCCGCAGCGCCGAACAGCGGATCGCGCTGGACCTGCTGCTCGACCAGGAGATCGGGATCGTCTCGATGGGCGGCCGGGCCGGCACCGGCAAGTCGGCGCTGGCGCTCTGCGCGGGCCTGGAGGCCGTACTGGAGCGCCGGCAGCACAGAAAGGTGATGGTCTTCCGGCCGCTGTACGCCGTCGGCGGGCAGGATCTGGGGTATCTCCCGGGCACCGAGGCCGAGAAGATGGGGCCCTGGGCGCAGGCCGTCTTCGACACCCTCACGTCGGTGACATCGTCCGATGTCATCGAGGAGGTGGTGGGGCGCGGGATGCTGGAAGTGCTGCCGCTCACCCACATCCGCGGCCGGTCGCTGCACGACGCGTTCGTGATCGTCGACGAGGCGCAGTCCCTGGAGCGGAACGTCCTGCTGACCGTTCTGTCCCGTATTGGCGCCAATTCGCGCGTCGTGCTCACGCATGACGTCGCGCAGCGCGACAACCTGCGGGTCGGGCGGTACGACGGCGTGGTCGCGGTCGTGGAGAAGCTGAAGGGCCATCCGCTCTTCGCGCACATCACACTCAACCGCTCGGAGCGGTCGCCGATCGCGGCCCTGGTGACCGAAATGCTGGAGGACGGGCGTATCTGATCCTCTATAGGGGCCGCACCCCGTATGAGGAGGTCGGAGCGGCTCCGACCCGTTGTGTGACCTGCGCCGTCCGGCGAAGCCAGAGAGCCTAGCCGGGCGGCGTCGGCGCGCGCGGAGATATCCGGAAACTCCTTGGCGTAAACGAGGTGTGAGCTTTCACACCCGGCTGAGAATTGATTCCACGCGTCCGGTTCGGGCAGAGTCTGGGACCTGTCAGGCCCCGCATACGGCACATCAGCACCCCCAGCGGTGTAGAACCACAGAACTGAAAAGCGTTCGCCGTATGCCGCCCGAGCACCACGCGGACCCCCGAGGGGGACGTACCGGGCCAGTGCCTCCTGTGACCAGCCGGCCCCACCCGCACTTCGGGGACGGAGCAATACGGAGGACAGCGCCAGGGGCACGATTGCGTCCGCGATGGTCACCTACGCGGACGACGCTGGAAGGAAAACGTGTGAGCCGGATTTCGGTCCGGGGATTCGCCGTGGCCTCCGCCACCGCGGTCACCACAGTCGGCGCCGTTGTCGGCGTCGCGTCGGGCGCTCAGCCGGGCTCGGTCGCCAACACCGAGGCCACCGCTGCCGACGCGACGATCGCCGACATCCCCGCGGGCCAGCAGGCCCAGGTGGAGACGGCGTCCCTCGTGCAGCAGGCGGATGACCAGTCCACCCAGGCGGACGCCGCCGCCCTGAAGACCGCCCAGGAGGCGGCCCGCAAGGCGGCAGCCGAGAGCGCACAGGCCAAGAAGGACGCGGCAGAGAAGCAGGTCGCGGCCGAGAAGCAGGCCGCCAAGGAGCGGGCGGAGGCCAAGAAGCAGGCCGCCAGCCGCTCCGCCGAGCGCGGTCCCCTCGGCGACATCGCCGTCAAGGCTTCGTACTCGATCGCAGAGACCCAGGCGATGGCCCGGCAGATGATGCCGGCCGACCAGTTCCAGTGCTTCAGCAACATCGTGGACCACGAGTCCGGCTGGAACTACCGCGCCACCAACGCCGGCTCGGGCGCCTACGGCCTCGTCCAGGCGCTGCCGGGCTCCAAGATGGCCTCCGCGGGCTCCGACTGGCAGACCAACCCGGCCACGCAGATCAAGTGGGGCCTGGGCTACATGAACGACCGCTACGGCAGCCCCTGCGGCGCCTGGTCGTTCTGGCAGGCCAACAGCTGGTACTAGACCGGCTCGCCGTACAGCGACGCGAAACCCCCGACCGCACCAGGGTCGGGGGTTTCGTGCATTCGGCACGGGTAACGTCGTCCCGTCAGTGACGGGACCGAGGGGGGAAGAGGAAGCGACATGTCCAGACTGCCTCAGTGGGTCGGCGGCGCGGGGGCCGGCCTGACGCGGCTCGCCGCGCGCCTGGAGGAACGGCGCCGGCGTACGGAGGCCGCGGCAGCCGACGGCGACGGCCGG